>JADZEY010000052.1 GCA_020850315.1 Armatimonadota bacterium
CATACGAAGTGCTTCCATCTTAAACTCTTTGGTAAACGTCCTGCGTTGTTCTCCCATGGGTCGTTCCTCCTGATGATTGTAAAATACCCTCTTATCTCCTTCTTCACTTTTTCGGGGGAGGATCATTAGTAACCCCACTCCCTTTCAAGAACTGCCCTAACTCCCCCAACCTCCTCACCTCCCACTCCTCGGGAATCACACCGACGTCAGTTTGTTTATATCCAGGTTTCAGTTTCATTTCGGGTTTATGTTGTTGGGTTTGCATCAGAGCGGTTCGCCGCCGGTGTTGAAGATAGCATTGGGGGCTTTTTCCGCAGGCGATTCATGCTATGGCTTCAGTGCTGCAACATACTTGGCGGCCTCCACCACATCGGACATTAGTGTTCCGGAGTTCACCTTCAGCTCCAATGGGTCTGCTTCATGGAGGCAGCCGTAGCAAGGCGTGTACGGCATGGCGGCTTATCGTCCCAACCTTTAATAAGGCTAACTCTTATTAAAGGAAAGCGGCTTAAACTTTAATACGGCGCGGGACAGATCCCCGCGCCGTATCCGGCTTGTTCGCTGGAGCTCAGACTTCGGCTCCCATTTTTTTCAGGTGCCGCTCCACTTTGGCGGTAAGCACCTTCACGTTGCTGGCAAGTTGCGGCAGCGGGTCGGCGTAGCGTTCGGCAAGCTGGCGCACCCGCCCGGTCAGCGTTTGCGAGACGCGATCCAGCTCGGATTGCAAAGCCGCAGCAATGGTTGCCAGCCACTTATCCTCCACCACCAGCGTGATAATTTCCGGCTCGGTCAGCTGGTTGGCTGATTGCCGGGCAATCAGCCGTTCGGCTTCCTCCTTTGGCTGTGGATATTTTGCCAGCAGTGCTGTGGCCAGGGCATCCTGTTTGGTTTTCAGTTGCGCGGTTTCGGTTGCCCACTGTTCGGCAAGGGCAATCCATTCGCTCAGGATTTTTCGCTCATCGGCGGCATCGGGGTCCCGTTTAATTTCCTTCAGCCGTGCGGCGGCGCTGGGTTTGGTGAGCTTCCCCTTATCGTTCAGTGCGTCGGCAAGCAGGCCGTCGTCGCCGGTGTGTTCTTCGGCAATTTCCTCCATCTGCTGCGACAGCGTGGCAATGGTCCCCTCAAGGTGTTCAATCTTCCTCTGCTCGGCCTGGAAGTAGCGGGCAACCAGCAGTGCTGGTTGGATCAGTTCGGTGCGGAACTTTTTGCGCCCCTGAAGAAGGTCTGGTTTTTCTTTTGTTTTGTTCTTTTTGTCGTCGGCCATCACGCGTGGGCGCGCGCTTTCGGTCCAGCCGTCGGCGGCAATCAGGTAGCAATCGTCCTGCATGGTTTGCTCCCAGTAGTCCATCAGGTGCTGGTAGATGTCGTAGGGGTCAATCAGCGGCGCGGCGGCAAACGTGTGCAAAAGGCTTTCGGCAAGCGTTGCAATCAACGCTTTTGGGTGGATATCCTGGCCGAACTGTTGCAAAAGCGGCTTGGCCTGCTTTTTCCATTTGTTGAACAGCGCAAGAACTTGGGCATTGAAGGTGGCGAACTCTGGGTGATCCAGAATTGTCGGTTTCACATCGGCGATTGGTAGCCGCAGCGCGGAGTATCCGGCACGCCCGGCGCGTTTCAGCAGCGCTGTGCGAACGCTGGGAAGCACCTGCCAATAATCGCCAAGCGCATCAATATCGCGGTTGGGAATGCCCCCTTGCAGGTGTGCGTTAATGTCGTGAAGGTCTTCCGGCTCGGTGCTATCAATATAGCGTGGAAGGTTCAGGTTGAAATCGTTTTTGGGGTCGGAGATTTCTTGGTGCGGAACCATGCGGGCGTAGCCGGGAACGTCGGCCAGCTTGGTGAAGGTGTCCACAATCAGGTGGATGTCCTGTTCGCGAAGGCGATTTTTGGGGCCGTCTTTGATGAAGCCTTTTGCTGCATCAATCATAAAAATCCCTTTGCGCGCCTGGGCGTTCTCCTGATCCATCACAAGGATGCAGGCGGGGATACCGGTTCCGTAGAAAAGGTTTGGGGGAAGGCCAATAATCCCTTTCAGGATACCGGACTTCACCAACCGCTTGCGGATGGCGGCCTCGGCATTCCCCCGGAACAGCACACCATGCGGAAGGATGCACGCAGCCTTGCCAGTGCTGTTCATGCTGCGGATGATGTGAAGCAGATAGGCGTAATCCCCCTGTTTTGTTGGTGGCTCGCCCCAAGCGAATCGTTGGAAGGGGTCGCTGGCGGGGATCAGCCCTGTGCTCCAGGATTTATCGGAAAATGGAGGGTTGGCAACCACGTAATCGTAGGTCTTGAGTTGGTCGTTCTTATCCCTGAATTTTGGGGCTGCAAGGGTGTTGCCAGTTTGGACAATGGCCGTGGGGAAGTTGTGCAGGATCATGTTCATCCGGGCAAGGCCAGCGGTGGAGACATCTTTCTCCTGTCCTTCAAGGGTGATCGCCTTGCCAGCTTCTGCGGCCACCTTCAGCAGCAGCGAGCCGGAGCCGCAGGTGGGATCGTAGGCGGTGGTGCTGGCTTTAGAGTTCTGGGGGCCAATGCCGATCACCTTGGCAACAACCCGGCTGACCTCGGCGGGGGTGTAGAACTGCCCTTTGCTTTTGCCGCTTTCGGTGGCAAAGTGGCGCATCAGATACTCGTAGGCATCGCCAAGTATGTCGTCGTTTTCGGCGCGATTTTTGGAAAAATCAAGCGCGGGATTTTGGAAGATGCCGATAAGGTTGGTGAGCTTATCCACCATTTCCTTCCCATCGCCCAGTTTGCTGGGGTCGTTAAAGTTGGGGAAATCGGTGCGGGCAAGAAGGTTGTTGGCATCAATCAGCGGCTGGATCACCTGCTTGTTGATCCTGTCGCCGATGTCGCTTCGCCCTTTCATGGCAATCATATCCTTGAAGCTGGCCCCCTGGGGGATCACAACGGCTGGCCGGAACTCCTTGGAGTCGGCATACTTATCGGAAACGTATTTGATGAAGAGCATGAACAGTACATAGTCCTTGTACTGGCTTGCATCCATCCCCCCGCGAAGCTGGTCGCAGGAAGCCCACAGTGAGGAGTAGAGGTCTGATTTTTTAATAGCCATCGGCGTGGTAAAGCGATAGTGGATACTTGTGAAGGGTGAGAAGATAACACTGCTTCCATCTCTCTACTCCCTACTTTTCTTTGAAGGCTGAAACAGAAAGGAGGAAGGGTGAGATCACCGCTTCCTCCTTCTTGCAAGCCGCATTCCTGTGGCTATGTTGTTACTCCTTCCATCAATCCCATAATCTCTTGGATCGTTGTCCGGCCCTTATCGCGGGCGTACCAGGCGCGGATGTGGCGGTAGCGTTCATCTTTGTCCATTGTTAGCCCAACCTCTTTCACCCATTTCTGCAGCTCGGCTGGGCGGGGTCCCCACCAGCCTAGTTCGTTGAACTCTTGGTCGTACACAATCACCACCGGGATAGAGCGTGCTGTTCCGGTAAGGTGAGCATCCATCAGGTCCGGGTTGGCATCGCGGCCAAGCACCCGCAACTGAACGTTTGGTGTGGCTTCGGCAAGCCGGGCAACCACTGGCAGAAGGTTCACCGCGTCGCCGCACCAGTCTTCGGATAGTGCTAACAGGTGGTAATTCTGATTCAGGTCGGTGATCTGTTGAGCCAGATCCAACGGAACCGATGCTCGTTGATAAATCCCATGCCACAACTCTTGGTTCTTCTGGACAGTGGCCAAATACTCAAGGAAGGTCGCTGCTGCCTGATACCGTTCACGTGTCATCATGGTAGGCTTTGGATTAGGAAGTTGATTGTTGAGAAAACTGGCAGCAACCCAACAGACGAAGCCAATCGGCGCAATCGTGTTGAACCTGGTGGTAACGCAGTGCATCAGCATCCGCAAACAATGTGATGCTTGGCTGGCAATATCCATTTGCTTCCTTGCGTCAATGGGCGTACGTTTGCCGCAGCTTTTACACATGCTCCGCTCAACTACCATAGTGCTGACGCTTCTGGCGTTTCTGTTCCACACGCTTGGCGTTCCGGTAACGCTTCATGCGTGCCGGATGGAGCGCGAGGCCGCAGCCCGTGGCCAGGAAGAAGGGGCTGCGTGTTCAGCCTGCCGCGTTTCCCCCAAACCGATAGCGCAGCAGAGCGACCAGAAAGCATTCCGCTCGCTCCCCTGTTGCAGCTACAAAACCATCACCCCCGATAAGGTAGATTCTGCACTTCCAAAAGTTCAGCTATCCGAGCTTTCTGCCACGCTGCTGTTCCCCCCCGCAGCGGTGCATGATCTTCTGCCGCACCTGCTTGCTCCTCTCTATCGCCACGCTGCGGACCTTCCCCCGCCTGCCAGCGGCATGGTTGCCCTTGCCCGCACTGCCTACCTTCGCAACGCCACACTGCTGATTTAATCCCGCACGCTTCTGGCGCGGAACCCTGTTTGGGTCCGCCGGGGCGTGCTTTGCTTGTTCTGAGTAGTCTGAACAGTAACCGCTCGTTCCCTCCCTCGTCTCTCACAGTATCGCTTCCGATTCCGGTCACATACCGAGTGCCGAATGAGATATCCAGCACTTGGTTTCCCAGCGAATCTGGCCCTCTGCTCATGCCGAGCCAGCAAACAAACAAGGTTTTTGCGTACCTCTCAACGATCATTCTTCACGGCTATGGATAGTTTTCATTGGCGGCAAGGTGTGGTGGGTGCAACGGTGCTGATTGCAGCTGCTTGGGCTGCAATGCCAGGGGTGGCTTCGGCGCAACCGCTCGATTCCCTTATCGCCACCGCGATTCGGCTGCACCCAACAGTGCGGGCCGCAAAAACCGCAATCGCCGCTGCCGACCACCGTGCGCGTGCGGCTTCGGCATGGGATCCGCCCAGCATTGGGGTTGAGTTCCGCGACCTTGTGGTTGACAATCCAACCCCCTGGAACAACGGCGAAACAATGCTGATGGCCGAGCAGATGATCCCCCTGTTCGGCCAGAACCGCACAATGGCCAACGCAATGGCCGCCGAACGCCCGGTCGCCGAAGCATCGCTGGAAACCGTGCAGCGGAAGATTCGGCTGCGCGTTCAGGAGGAATATCTATCAACCTGGCTGGCCGATAGGAAATTGGAACTGAACGCCGAGGAACAACGGCTGACGGAGCTTCTGCACCGCTCGGGAAGCATCAGCTTTGAGGCGGGAAAGGTGCCAAGCTCAGACCTGCTTCGGATTGAGTCGGAGCTTGCGCGGCTAACCAACCAAGCGGCCACCATTGCCACCGAACGGATCGAATCGCTTGGGCGGCTGAACGCGCTGCTTGCCCGCCCATCCAACTCGCCAATCCAGATTGCGGCAAATCTTCCGCTGAACTCCCTCCCCCCGTTCGATTCCGCACGCGCTGCGATTGCAAACCACCCAGAGCTACGCCGCATGGAAGCAATGGCACAAATGGCACAGCTGCAAGCCGAGGCCGCAACCACAATGGGCCGCCCGATGCTGATGCTTCGTGGGGGAATTGGCTACATGCCGGAAGGGCATCCGCTGCGCGAAGCAAACGCGGGCGAGCATGGAGCAACCGCCACATCCGAGCCGATGAACTGGGGGCTGACCCTGGGCGCGATGATGACGATTCCATCAATCAGCTGGAGCCGTGACCGCGCCGAAGGGGAAACGCTGGCGTGGCAAACCGAGGCTGAAAAAAATCTGGAAGAAGGGGAAGGGATGAAATTGGAAATGGAGGGGATGCTGCGCGCTGCCTACGCCCGCGTTTCCCGTGCCGAAGCCACCATCGGCTACCTGCGCGAAACCCAAACCCCGTTGCTGGAACGGACGCTGCAAGCCCTGCGCAACGACTACGCCGCCAACCGAACCTCACTCACCACACTCCTTGACGGCATGAAAGCCCTCACCATGTCACGCATGGATCTGCTGATGGCGCAAATGGAGCAAGCAATGGGCATCGCGATGGTGGAAGAATTGATAATGGAGAATTGAGAATGGAGAATGCTCACACCCGTGACGCTACCGATTCATTTGGGGGGTAGAGAAGAGCCGAGCAGACGCTCGGCGATCCCGGGAATTTGCGCAAGGCAAGCAGAGAAACAACCAACAGAACAACAGAATGAACGCAACTTCAACACCATCGCCCCTGGGCCGCAAGCCGCTGCTGATAGCGGTTGCCCTTCTGATTTTTGTGGCGGGCGGGTTGGCCTTGTGGCAGTTTCAGCCGTGGGCCAGCGGGGAACCAAGTGACCAGAAACCAGCAGCCGCTGCTGCCAAATACGTCTGCCCGATGCACCCGCAAGTGGTGCGCGATGGCCCCGACATCTGCCCAATCTGCCACATGGATCTTGTGCCGGAAGGGAGCGGCCAAACTCACGATGAACATGATGGATCCCACGGCCAACCGCATGACGACCACGCCAACATGATCCATCTAACCGAGCGTGGGCGCGTTCTGGCACAGGTCAGCACCGTGGCGGTGGAGTCGCGTGCGGTGGGGGCTGGGGTCCAAGTTGCGGCAACGGTGGAGGTCAACGAATCAACCCAGCGTGCCGTTGCTGCTCGCGTTGCAGGCCGCATCGAACGCCTGCACGCAACGCAAACCTGGCAACCAATCCGCAAAGGGGAACCGCTGCTGGAACTGTACAGCCGCGAACTGATTGCCGCACAGCAGGACTACCTGCTTGCCCGTGAATCGGCAACCACCGACGCGCTTGGGTTCCGCACCGCAAACGGCGATGGAAGCGGCAACGAACGTGCGGCCCGTCTGGTTGCCGCCGCACGCACACGACTGCTGCAATCGGGGATGACCGATACACAAATCAAGGCGTTGGAGGAACGGGGCGCGGTCACGCAAACCATCACCATGTATGCCCCCATCTCCGGCGTGATAACCCGCCGCGCCGTTGTGGAAGGTGCCTACGTGAACGAAGGAACGTTGCTGTTGGAGTTGGTGGATCTTGCCAGCGTGTGGGTAAAAGCTAATGTCTTCGAGTCAGACCTGCCGCGCATCCGTTCCGGGATGGAGATGGAGGTTAGCGGCCCGGCAATCGGTGGCCAAAAATTGGTGGGGCGTGTGGATTTCATCTATCCAACCATTGACCCCGCCTCCCGCACCGCACAAGTGCGTGGCGTGTTCAGCAACGCGGAGGGGAAGCTGAAACCGGGGATGTACCTGACCGCCACACTTGCCCCCGATGCTGTCCGCTCGCTTGCGGTTCCCGTTGGCGCGGTGGTGCGCACTGGCGCGATGGATATGGTGTATGTGGAGGTGGAGAAAAATATGTTCCAACCACGCCAAGTAACGCTGGGACCAAGCGACGGAGCTTGGTACGCCGTTACCGGAGGGAACCTAAAAGCTGGCGAAAAAGTAGCTGCCGAAGGTGGATATCTGATTGACAGCGAAGCCCGCCTATCCACCGGAGCAAACCCGCATAGTGGGCATTGAGTGTGGTGGATGAGTCACTCACCTTACGCACACTCCCCATCCCCCGTCATTGCCCCGAAGGGTCGGGGTCTTCGATATGGAGTCTTCGACGAAGCACCGCGAAGCAGCGGCGCAGCCCATCTCGCGGTTTTTCGGAGAGCATCGGGCACGCTGCCAATGGCCTGTGCGTAAGGTTAGTCAATAAGGTAGCTGCTCATTCAATATGCTCTTGAAATTCATCGGGAGTTGCATCAAAATCATTAGCCATATACAGAAGCAGCCCTTTACCCGTTCCTAAAAGGCGATGCTCCATTTCTGCTGGCATAGGCTGCAACAGCACACGCCGATTTCCATCATCGGCAATAATGATTTGCTCCCCCTGCAAAGCCAGTGTGATTAATCGCCGAAGGTCAGCTTGTGCATCGCCGACAGTGATGCTCATCATAGATACTCCAATAAGAAGTTAGAACCGACACAAGGCATAACGTGTGAATCTTGCCCATTGCGGTTGGGTATAAATCCTTGATAGTGATGAAAATAGCACGCTCGGCAACTCAAATCAATACTCACCATAAAGGTATTTCCAAATGGTGGCCAACGGCAGCATCTGGCCCCCACGTGATGCTCGTCTATCACTCCGAAAGGAGTGATTGGTGAGAAAGAACCAGAACCAATTTCTCTCACTCTTATTCTCTTCCCCCATTCGACATTCGACACTCGACACTTCTCGACATTCCCATGATAGAACGCATTATTGATTGGAGCGCGAACAACCGTGCATTGGTGATCCTTCTGTTCCTGCTCCTTTCCGGGGCCGGGGTCTGGGGGGTGGTGACCACGCCGGTGGATGCTATCCCCGACCTTTCCGAACACCAAGTGATTGTCTTCACCGAGTGGATGGGCCGCTCGCCACAAATCGTCGAGGATCAAGTCACCTACCCAATCGCCACCGCGCTGCAAGGGCTTGCCCATGTGAAAGCCGTCCGCGCAAACAGCATGTTCGGCATGAGTTTCATCTTCGTGATCTTCGAAGACGGAACCGACCTTACCCAGGCCCGTGCCCGCGTGCAGGAACGGCTGCAAGTTGCGCAAGCCAAGCTGCCCACCGGCGTAACCACCACGCTTGGTCCCGACGGAACTGGCGTTGGCCACATCTTCTGGTACACCGTGGAGGGGGAAGGCTACGACCTTGCAACGCTTCGCTCCATCCAAGATTGGTTTATCCGCTACCGGCTGGCGGCGGTGGATGGCGTTGCCGAGGTCGCCTCCATCGGCGGCTTTGTTCGCCAGTATCAGGTGGATGTTGACGAAGAAAAAATGCGCTCGTTCGGCATCACCTTCGATGCTGTGGTGACGGCGGTGCAACGCTCGAACAACGAAGTTGGCGGGAAGCTGATCGAGGTCTCCGGCGCAGAGTTTTTTGTTCGTGGCCAGGGCTATCTCAGCGGTCGCCAGGACCTTGGGCGCATCCCCGTTGCAACGCTTCCGGGCGGGATTCCCTTGCGGCTGGATCAAGTGGCCGCCGTGCAGCTTGGTGCCGATTTGCGGCGTGGCTCGCTGGAGAAAGATGGGAAAGGGGAAGCCGTTGGTGGCATTGTTGTGATGCGCCAGGGGGAGAACGCCAGCCAAGTGATTGAACGGGTGAAAGCCAAAATTGCCGAGCTTGCCCCGGGCCTTCCAAAAGGGGTTCACATCGTCGGAAGCTACGACCGCACACCGCTGATCCAGGAAGCGATTGGAACGCTGGAGCGCGCACTGATTGAGGAAGCCTTGATCGTCACGTTGGTGGTGCTGATCTTCATCTTTCACGTCCGCAGCGCGGTTCGCATTCTGATTGAGATTCCGGTCTCGGTGCTGCTTGCGTTTCTTCTGATGCGCGCCTTCGGCATCACCTCCAACATCATGTCGCTTGGCGGGATTGCGCTGGCCATTGGGGTGGTGGTGGATTCCTCCATCGTCCTTGTTGAAAACGCCTACCGGAACATCGCCGAAGCACAACGCACCAACCCAAACCTCCCCCCTTCCGAGTACGTGCGGCTGGCGATTCTTTCGGCCAAGCAAGTTGGGCGCGCCATTTTTTTCAGCGAAGCGATCATGGTGCTTTCGTTCCTTCCGGTGTTTCTGCTGGAGGGGCAGGAAGGGAAGCTGTTCCACCCGCTGGCCTGGACCAAAACGTTTGTGATTGCTGCCTCGGCTGTGGTGGCCATTACCCTTGTTCCGGTGCTGATGACGCTCTTCATGCGGGGGCGTTTCCGGTTGGAATCAGAGAACCCGGTGATGCGGTTCTTCCACCGATTGTACACGCCGATTCTTGGCTGGTGCCTCCGCTGGCGCAAAACCACAATCGCGCTGAACCTGCTTGCCCTTGCGATTGCCGTGCCGATGGTGATGGATACTGGTTCGGAGTTCATGCCAACACTGGATGAAGACTCCATTCTCTTCATGCCGGTTCTGCTGCCGAACGCCGCAATGCCGGAAGTGAACCGAACAATGGCTGCGCAGGATCGAATCATTGCCGCTTATCCGGAAGTTTCGCACGTGCTGGGGAAGGCTGGCCGCGCCGAAACCGCAACCGACAACGCCCCCCTTTCCATGATTGAAACGATTGTGCTGCTGAAACCCCACGACCAATGGCGGCCCGGCATCACAAAGCAAAAGATCATTGAGGATCTAGATAGGCAACTCCAAATCCCTGGCGTGCGGAATGGATGGACCCAGCCGATCATCAACCGCATCAACATGCTGGCAACCGGGGTCCGAACCGAGCTTGGATTGAAGATCTACGGAACCAACTTGGACACGCTGGAGCGGCTGGCAATCCGTGCCGAAGAAATTTTGAAAGCGATCCCCGGCGCGGCGGATGTTGCCGCCGACCGTGTGCAAGGGGGAAGTTTCCTGGACATCACCCTGCGCGACGACCAGATTGCACGCTACGGGCTACGCCGCGCCGACGTTCAGATGCTGATTGAGACAGCGATTGGCGGGGAGAATATCGGGCAGATATTGGATGGGCGCGCCCGCTATCCCGTGCGAGTCCGCTACCAACGCAGCGCACGCAGCACCCCCGAAGCAATGGCAGAAATTTTGATCCCGGTCGGGATGGGAACCACGGTTGCATCATCCCCCGCCATAACCTCAGCCGAGGCCGCACCGCAGGGGGGAATGGGTTCGTCGCAAGCAAGTGGGATGGGGGGAATGGGCGGCGGCGGCGGCGCGAGCAGCAACACAGTTTCCGGCAGCAACAGCACAGGCGCGTTTGCCACGGCTTCATCGTTCGCGCCGTCAACCAACTACGTCCGGCTTGGGGACATTGCCGACATCCGCCTTGCCGATGGCCCAGCGATGATCTCTAGCGAAAACGGCCAACTGCGGTCGGTGGTATTTCTGAACGTTCGGGGTCGCGACATGGGGGGATTTGTGGCCGAAGCAAAAGAGCGTTTGGCCAGCCAACTGAAGATTGGCACAGGGTACAGCGTGGAGTGGAGCGGTCAGTACGAAAACAAGCAGCGTGCGGAATCGCGCCTGATGATTGTGATGCCGGTGGTCTTTCTGGTCATCTTCCTGATGCTGTACATGACGATGAAGGATTGGAAAGAAGCGGGGGTGGTGATGCTTTCGGTTCCGTTCGCGCTGGTTGGGGGAATCTATCTGCTGCACGGGCTGGGGTACAACTTGTCGGTGGCGGTGTGGGTGGGGTTCATTGCGTTGTATGGCGTTGCCGTGCAAACGGGGGTGGTGATGGTGGTCTATCTTCACCACGCGCTGGATGCAAAACTTGCGGCGGGTGGAACCGTGACAGCTGCAGACCTTCACGCCGCCACAATGGAAGGGGCGGTGCAACGGCTTCGCCCAAAGCTGATGACCGTTGCCACCTCCATGCTTGGCCTTGTGCCGATTATGTTTGCCGACGGCGCAGGAAGCGATGTGATGAAGCCGCTGGTGACACCAATGATTGGCGGATTGCTAACTTCCGCCGTCCACGTCCTGATTATGACCCCAGTGCTCTTCATTATCATGAAAGAACGCGCACTGCGGAAAGGGAAGCTGAACAAAAGCCAGATGGCGGAATGGATGGGGTAAGTTCCGACACCCAACATTCAACATTCAACACTCAACATTCGACACTCCCATGAACCGTCGCCGATTTCTTCACACGCTTGCCTTGTCGGGCGCTGCCGCCACGGCGTTTCGTATTCCCGCCATTGCCGCTGCGGGGAAGCCATTCCGCACCCCTTCCAAACTGCTGGCTGGGGCCGGCAATCCGCTGCGATTTCCGGCAGAGTGGGACGGCAGCCCGCTGGTTGCCGCTGCCACCCAACAGAACATCTGGCCCGATGGCCCGACAGATGTTTGGACGTTTGGCGGAAGCTGGCCCGGGCCAACCATTCGGGTGAAACGTGGCGATACCTTCAAGGCGAAACTGGTGAATATGCTGGGCGAACCAACCATTATTCACTGGCATGGGATGATTGTTCCGCACGAAATGGATGGCCACCCATCGCAAGCGGTTGCCACCGAAGGAGTGTATAACTACACCTTCCCGATTCTGAACCGCGCCGGGATGTACTGGTATCATCCCCACCCGCATCACCGCACCGCAATTCAAGCATACCGCGGAATGGCGGGGCTGTTTATTGTGGAGGATGATGCCGAGAAAAGCATAGGGCTGCCCGATGGCGACCACGATATTCCGCTGGTGTTGCAGGATCGCCGCATCCGCGATTCACGCAGCGAGTTCCGGTACGAAACCGTCACCGACGACGACCACATCCAAGGATTCCTGGGCGACTCCGTCTTCGTCAACGGAACCCCCGAACCTTACCTTGAAGTTGACAAGGGCCTCTACCGATTCCGCATCCTGAACGGCTCGAACGCACGGATCTACTACCTATCATTCAGTGATAACCGCCCGTTCCACATTATCGGCACCGATGGCGGATTGCTGGATAAACCGTATAAAGTCGCATTGCTTTCGGTGGCTCCCGGCGAACGATTCGAGATTCTGGCCGACTTCTCCGGCGATGATATCGGCACCTCGGTGATGCTCCGCAGCGAAGAAACCGGCGGCGGCGTGGGGTATCCACCGCCACAGGGGGCCGAGCTTCCGGTCATCCGGTTCGACGTGGTGAAGGAAGCAACCAAAACGTTCACTATCCCGCAAACACTGATCCCCTACGAACAGCTCCGCGCACAAGACGCTGTTCGCGAACGCGATTTCGCCCTCTCAATCAAACATGAAGGGAGCGTTGGGAATTTAGATGTGGGGCATTTTATCAACGGGTTAGAGTTCGAGATGGATCGTGTTGACGGAACCGTGCCGATCAACGAACTAGAGATTTGGACGTTCCGCAACACCAGCCTTGCGCCCCACCCGATGCACGTTCACGGGGTGCAATTCCAGGTGCTGGATCGCGCTGGCAACACCAACCTTGCCGCGCGCGACCGTGGCTGGAAAGACACTATCCTGGTGCTGCCATACCAAACGGTGCGGGTTCTTGTTCGCTTCAATCCCTATCCGGGCATCTACCTTGTTCACTGCCACAACCTTGAGCATGAGGATCACGGGATGATGCTTAATCTTGAGGTGGTTGGGGAACCAACCGGGGTAGAGATGGCTGGCGAACAGATCAACAAATTGGACTTGCAGTGATAGGGGCTTGTGGGGGGCACGCAAAAACGCAGAGGGGAACGCGGGGGTCACGAAGAAGGGAAAGAGATACGCAAGGCTATTTCTCGCTGTATCGTTCATCAACGAATCAACCAATTCCTAAACCATGACTGAGATAGTAAAAATCAACGGGATGAGCTGCCAGGGATGTGTGGCAAGCGTTCAGAAAGCGATTTCGCGATTGCCGGTGGAGAAGGCCGAGGTGGAGATTGGGAAGGCAATCGTGGAGTTCAACGAGTCGAGCGTTACTCACCAGCAGATTGTGGAGGCGATTGAGGATGCTGGGTTCGAGGTTGCTGCAACGTGGTAGTATTGCGCCGCAACCGGACGCGCCGTTGGTGGCTGATACTGCCGCTGATCCTTCTGCTGCTTGCTGCCGATTTCAACATGGCCGAAGCGCGTGGCCGCAAGCCGAAGCGGCGGAAGCAGGCTGTTGCCACAACAACGGTATCGCCAGCCGAACGGCGGCTGCGTGCGTACATTGACTCGGTGGCCGCGCCGCTCGATTCCCGAATCGTCGGCGCGCTGCGGCGCATCCCCGCAACGCCGCGCCGGTTGCTGGCACTGAAGTACTATCTGGGCCGGCTCACCGAGGTTGATTCCATCTGGGCCTGGACCACGCAGGAAGCGCGCGCCTACCGGAAAACTGATGAGTACCGCCAAGCGATTGCCGAAGTGACCCGCGTGCGCCACCTGTTCGACTCACTCTACCCCGGCTACTCCCTTGCCGCGCCAATGGAGATTCGGAGCCTGGAAGCGCAGTTGCGCAACTGGAACAGCGTCCGCTCGGTAGCGGTTGTTGCCGATTCCTTGCTCGATAGCTGCATGGTGATGATGGCCGACACGCTTTCGCGATTTGGCCGAAGTGATAGCATCCACGCTGAGTTGTTCAGCACATTTTTGGAAGCATGGGAAACGCCAGTCGCGCCAACGGTAGCGGTTCCTGGGTTATCGCAACATGGGCAGTTGCGGGCGTTTGATTTCCGGATTTATCGGGGGCGGCGGTTGGTTGCTGGGGCAACCGCAGCAACAATCGAACGGGCATGGGATTCATCTGGCTGGACTGCCAAACTGAAAGCCGTAATCACCCTTGCCAGCAGCCGTTTCCAGGGCCCGCTCCAGAACCCTTACGAGCCCTGGCATTACACCTACGTCCCAGCCGAACCGTTGCAGCCAGAAGCCCCCACCAAACCAGAAGCAGAGGGGGAAGCATCCGCCCCAACTCCATTTACTCCAAAGGGAATCCCGCAGGGGAGCGATGAGTAACCTATCTGGCTGCGGGCCAGTTGGCCGCCTCGCGGTGATTCAAATCAATGCTGCCCCCCAAACCCTGGCTCCGCAAATAATTGGCTAACCGTTCGGCAAAATATACCGACCGATGTTGCCCGCCAGTGCAGCCAAATCCGATGCTGATATGGTCGAAGCCACGCTCCAGATAAGCCTTTACCGAGCGTTCCACCAGCCCACAGGCATCCTGCCAGAATTGTTCAACATCTGCTTCGCGTTCCAGAAACTCAATCACCGATTGATCCTGCCCTGTCAGCTGCTTGTACTCAGGGTATCGCCCTGGGTTGTGAAGGCTGCGGCAATCGAACACAAACCCGCCGCCGTGCCCAGTTGCATCCGCCGGATAGCCGCCACGCTTGTAGCTGAAACTGGTGATGTGGATGGTGAGCGCGGGGAGCGGGGAGCGGGGAGCGGAGATTGGGAATTGAGAACCATCCTCTTCCTTTTCATTCACTATTCCCAACTCACCATTCACTATTTCGAAGGCTTGTTCCAGTTCTGGTAGTTCCACCGGCAGCCCGTCGGCAAAAAGCTGAGTGATGTTGGCAAGGGCGTAGGGGATACTGCTGAGAAAATGCTCCTTCTGTTGGAACCAGCCGCGGTAGCCGTAGGCCCCCATCGCCTGAAGAATCCGCACCAACGCAAAGCCACGAAACTGATACTGAAAGCTCTCCCGATCCACCGGAATTACTTCTTCCAGAGCATCCAGATAGCACTGCAATAATTGCTGGCGAACGGCTTGGGGGATTGCCGCTTTGGCATCGTACAGCAGTGATGCGGCATCGTACTGCAACGCGCCGCGCCGCCCCCCTTGGTAATCAATCAGCCACGGCTTCCCCTGGCGCACCATGATGTTCCGCGACTGGAAATCACGGTATAAAAAATGGGAGCGGTCGGCCTGAAGAAGGAAGTCGCACAATCGCTCAAAATCATCTTCCAACCTTCCTTCGTGAAATGGAGTTTGCGCCAGTTTCAGGAAGTGATATTTGAAGTAGTTCAAGTCCCACATCATGGCGCGGCGGTCGAACTCGGGATGCGGCCACGCCACCGAATAATCAATCGCCCCACCACCACGCACCTGAACTTGCGGAAGCAACCGCAGCACTTGCCGATAGAAGGGGATGATGGTTTCCGGGAAGCTATCGCCAACCCGCATCTGGCAGAGCAGGTCATACAATGTAGTCCCCCCTAAATCCTCCTCCAGATAGATACCGGACGCTTCATCAGCCGCATAAATTTCCGGAACCGGAAGCCCAACCGAACGGAGCGAACGTGAGTAAGAAAGGAACGCACGGTTCTCCTCCGGCTGGGGGCCAAACACGCCAACAGCAGTGGCAGCATCTTGGCCAATAAGGCGGTAGAGCTTGCGATCCGAGCCATCGGCACGAAGGTCGTGGATGGATGCTGGGGCAGCACCAAACGTGGCAGCGAACAGCGCCGAAAGCTGCGCGTGAAGCTGCGCGGAATCAGTTGTGAGTTGCATGGTGAGAAATCTACGGCAGAACCGTTGGATGAGCAACGGATTGGCATCATGATGGAGAATGACACATGGCGAAGTAGCTGGCACCGCGCCCCGGTGGGGGACTTCGACACAGAGTGACGAATCACCGCGAAGCAGCGGCGCAAGCCCATCTCGCGAAGTTCTCAGAGGACAGTATTCTCACTGCCACCCGCAAGAATGCTTCGACAGGCTCAGCATGAGCGGGTGAGCAGGCTCACCCGCCAGTTCCCCACTCGTCCCCTCCGTCATTGCCCCGACCGATGTCGGGGCAATGACGGAATCAGGAGTGCGCGGTGCTTCCTTGCTGGCGGTAGCGGCGCGATGACAAAACTCTACAGGCAACCAGATGCCTGCGCGCCCTATATTGCCCGCCGTAAATTCTCAACCGAACAGTACCTTCCACACATTTGCCATGTCCCTAACCCGCGTCACATCGGTTTCGCTGGCAACCAACGCTTTGTTATTTGCCCTGAAGCTGTGGGGATTTTTGATGAGCGGCTCGGTGGCTCTTTTTTCCGACGCAATGAACTCACTGTTGGATGTTGCTTCTTCCACCGCGGTGCTGATTTCCGTCCGTGTTGGGCGCAAAGCCCCCGACCGCGAGCATCCCTTTGGCCACAGCCGTGCCGAACCGATTGCAGGGTTTGTGTTGGCGGTGATTGCGTGCGTGTTGGCGGTGGAGGTATTGCAGGAATCCATCATGAAATTTTTGACCAAGCACGACCACGAAGTAAGCCCGTTGCTGTTTGCGATTCTTGGGGTTGCAATCGTGAGCAAGCTGGCAATGGCGGCATGGCAGCGGCGTGTTGGGCACCGGGCCAACAGCCCTGCGGTGTTGGCAATGGCGGTGGATTCACGCAACGATGTCCTTTCCTCGCTTGCGGCACTTGCCGGCGTAACCGGCGCGGCAGTGGGGTTCAACCAAGCCGATGAGATTGCTGGATTGATTGTTGGCATCATCATCCTGATTGGCGGTATCCGGATTGTGCGGGATAACCTTGACCTGCTGTTGGGGCGCTCCCCTTCCGATGCTGTGATCCATGCTGTGCGGGGTGTGGTGGCGGCAGTGCCGGGGGTCCAGGGAATCCGGTTCTGCCGGGGGCATTATCTGGGAAGCGAACTCCATTTCGAAATCATCATCGCCTGCCACGGCGAGCTGTCAACAGCCGAATCGGCACAAATTGCCGACAATGTTCGGGTTGCTGCCGAGCAGGTTCCCGAAGTGAACGTTGCCTTCATCCACGTTGACACGGTGGAAGGACCACATCACTATCCTGAGTTGTTGAATGTGCTGGAGCGGTGAGGCAGTGAACAGACACAATGGGATGGACGCGCTTGGCTATGCAGCAGGCTGCGATAGCGTTGGCATCCATCCCATTGTCTGGTTTGCTCCCGTTTTTTTTACCTCCCCGTAATCACAACTCGCCGCCGCAGCACCCTGTCTGCCGACTCCAGCTGCATGATGTAGGTTCCTAGCGGGCAGAGTGAAAGATCAACCTGCATCACCCCGTGGGCGCGGGCGCGGAATGGGGCTGAGTACACCTCCTCACCTATCATCGAAATCACCCGCAACGTCACCGCCGGATCGTTGTTCAGCGATTGCATATTGGCGGCAATCATCACGCGGCCATCAGTGGGGTTGGGGTAGAGTGTGAAGTATTCTTCATCGGCAGCTGCTGCTGGTTCCGCCGGGGCATCGCTGGTGGCGGCAACGGTGAAGAACAGCTCATCGTAGCTTCCAAAATCAGCCCGCAAGTCGGTGGCGTTTATCAGCACCTTCCCCTTGTTGTCGCGCAAGTTGTAGCTCCCTTTGGTCGCGCTTTGGGAGAAGAAGAACCACAGCCCATCGGCAAAACCTTCGTCGTTGATACGGAAGCGGTAGCCGCCGTTGGGAAGCGTGACGGTGTCGCGGTAGGTGACGTTATCCTCCAGCCCGGAACGGTCTAAGAACACGGTTCCATCCAGGCCGGTAATGGTGTAGCTGATGCCGTTGGTGGTCTCCCCCACGTAGTCTGGAATGTCATCGGTTCGCACCGTCACATACATCACATTTGCGAAGGTTCGGGCTGGGGTGAAATTAGTGGTGCTGGTGCTGTTGCCAGTGTATTCGTCGGCAACGCCGTTCACTTGGCTGATGGTTGCGTGGAAGGTCCCAGCCGCCGTTCCAAGACTGATCCCCGGCAAGGCAATTTCGGTGGATTCCAAAAACTTCAGATCCCCAGTCCAGTTAAAGCGGTTCTCGGTGGAGCCATTGATTCCGTAGTTGATTGTCAGCCGCGTGAGCGGTTCCTTCCCGGTGTTCCGAACCACAATGATTGGGGGCGCGCCGCTGCAAATCGGGTTCACCCGGCGGAATCGGTAGTCGTTGTTTGGGGCTTTCACATCCACAATCTCGGCATCGTTCTGGAAGTTTGGCGCGCCGGCGTACATCAGGTACGCATAGATGTAGTAGGAAGCCGGTTTATCGGGAACCGCGTTGGTGTATGGCTCCATGTTGTAGTCAATCACCACCGAATCTTGGCCTTGAATCAGCGGAGTGAGATCGTAGGTGTAGGGCGTTACTTCTAGCCCCGGACACCACCCCGCGCGCGACAGCCACCAAGTTCCCCCTTGCGGGAACGTTGGGTTCCGTCCGCAGTCGTCGCGCCACAGATAGTGGCTGAACGCTTGCTTGCCATTGATTGCTACGGTGTGCGTTTTTGGGGAGAACTCGGCGGCGTTATCGGTTCCGCCAAACCCGTGGCCAGTGGTGGTGATTTTCAGCGTTGCAACCCCGCCGTTTGGATCCACCGGAAAAGTTTTCGGCACCAGCGCGTTTTCGATGGAGTTGTTCGGGTCGCCATAGCGGAAGCTGCCAGCATAGACTTTTTCCACACGATGAACATCCATCGGTGGAACGCCCTCGGTCATCTCGAACCACAGCGTCAGCAGCGGCCCGCGTTTCCAGCCATCGTAGAATGTTTGGATTTCCACCGAATCGCGGAACAGCGGGGCGAAGTCGGTGACATCGGCCACCCACTCAAGCTCGGTTCCTGCGCTGAAGAAATTGCCGTAGGCCGTGATCGCCCGCGAAATCTCAATCGCTTCTTTGATTGGATTCCCCAAGCTATCCTGCTTCCCGGTCGGGCGTAGCGCGAAGACTTGTGTGGTGTAATCGTAGTAATCATCCCCAGTCTGGAAACCGGTGTAGCGCATCTTGTAGCGCAGGATGATTTTGCGAAACCGGTGGGTGCTGTCGGGGAAGCCTACCCTGACGGTTTTGCGGTCTTGAACATCCCAACGATGTTCGGTCAGCACGGTGTCGCGGATCACGTTCCCTTCTTGGGCAGTTGCTCCGCTGAATGGGATTGCTACCATCGCTGTTGCCAGCAAAAGCAGCCCCCATGGAAGTCGCGAAAGTCTCATGGTTGAATGGTAGAAACGGTGTAGGAAATGTCGAATGGGAAATGAAGAATGGAGAATGAAAAATGACCAATGACTAATGACCAATATCCCCCCTCCACTACTCCGCCAGGCTGATCGGTGTCACCGAGATGACGGGAGTGATTTCCCAGACGGTCAGGGGGCGTGTGGGGTCGCGTTGTGCGTCGTTGCGGATTCCGGGGTCGCGCAATCCGTTGAAGAACAGCCCCCCTTCCACCGCAACCTGGCGCGGCGGAATCCAGTGCCATTGCGGCGCGGGGCGTTCCCCCACCACATCGGCCAACTGCTCGCGGGCGATGGTGAACTCATCCTGCAACGCCGCGCCAACCCCGCGCAGCGGGCCGGGGATTCGGGCAAACATCATGGTGGTGGTTGCGGTGTCGGCAGTGGTCCCAACCAGCAGTTGCACCTCACGGTCGTTTTCATCAGCCGACGCGCTGTCGTAGCGCACCCCGTGCAGCCAGCAAGTCACCGTGACGTTGCGCCGTTCTTGATCGAACCGCTTTGCCGGAGCCTGACCTTTCACCCCCGGATAGATACCGTACCGAACCCGAACTTCCCCTTGATCCGGCAGCGTCCGAAGCAGTGCACCAAGCGTGGAGAACGACTCGAACGGAGCAACCGTCCCTGCAGCCGTTGTGGCCACCGTGCGCCGAACATTTGCCCGCCACCCAGTGGGGGGGGGAATCGTCAACTTTGGATGCGTTTGAGCTCCCTTCCGCTTTTTGCTTGGCGCAGGCGTTGATGCTGTTGGCGGCGGAGCCGGCGCGGGTGTGGCCGCTGCAATCGTAGGCCGCGTTGCCACCACTGCCGAACGCCGCGCCACCGAACGCACGCTGTGCTTCCGTTTTTTGCTGATGTACTTTTTCCGGTTGTGCTTCTTTTGCGATTTCTTCCGCAGCTTTTTGCGCGGTTTCTTCCGCGATTTTTTGTGCGATTTCTTCCGGTAGGATTTATGCTTCTTCCGCTTCTGCGAGAGTTTCTGTTCCGAGGTGGATGTCCGGCGCGGTGCAGAGGTTCCCTCCTGTGCAGCCGTAACCAGCGGCACAAGTGCGAACAACACTGTCAGAAACCAGATAAACCGTCGCTTCATCATTCCGCAACCAGAGTACTAAGAACCGTGGGCTGCCAACTTATGCAAGCAGCCCACAACAACCAAGACTTGGGGGGAAAGAAAAGCATTGGGGAGAGTGGGCAAACTTTCGCTATCCAACCCGCCGCAACCGCGCCGCAAACATTCCATCCAGCCCGTGGCGGTGGGGAAGCGTTTGCATGAAGCCTTCCGGGGTAACCATTCCTTTCGGCAACCACTCCGACGCTGGCTCCAGCCGGAACTCGGGATGATCGGCCAGGAATGCTTCCACCACTTCTTGATTTTCGCGCCGCTCAATCGTGCAGGTGGAGTACAGCAGGACACCATCCGGTTTCACCAGTTTGGCAGCGTTCGCAAGGATTGCGCGTTGCAGCGCGGCAAGCTGGGGAATGTCATCTGGCTCCCGCTTCCATTTGATGTCTGGCTTTTTGCTCAGTGTCCCCAGGCCGGAGCACGGGGCATCAACCACCACAAGATCCGCAGGGGGAAGAGTGACAGTGCTGGCATCGCCAACGGCGGTGTGTATCACTTCGGCCAGCCCCAGCCGTTGGGCGGCTTCATCAATCAGTCTCAGCTTTGGCTCGTATTTATCCAGCGCAACAACCTCACCCTGGCCTTGCATCAGTTCGGCCATTGCTGTGCTTTTCCCCCCCGGGGCGGCGCAAAGGTCAATCACCCTGATGCCCGGGGAAGGGGCCGCAAGGTGGATTGCCATGGTGGCCCCTTCATCTTGCACAGTGAACAGCCCTTGTTGAAATGCCCCGTTTGTGGTGACGTTGAACCCACCATCAACGTTCAGGATAGAGGGAAGCCACGGGGAGCGTGAGGTTTTGATCCCATCGGCAGCAAGCTGCTGCTCCACAGCTTCCCGCGTGGTTCGCAGAAGGTTGACCCGCAGCGTTAGCCGTGGGCGTTGGTTGCTGGCTTCCAACAAGTGTCCGGTTTCGGCGATACCAAACTCTTCGATCCACCGCCGCACCAGCCATTGCGGATGCGACTGCACCGCAGCAAGGTAGTAGGAGGGATCGCCGGAGCGGTCGGGCCAAGTGATGGCGTTCAGTTTGCGGATCACGCTCCGCAGCACACCGTTGACAATCGCCGCGGACTTCTCCCCTTTCAGCCGCTTCACAATCTCCACCGATTCGTTGACCGCTGCCGAGTGAGGGATTCGCTCCAGGAACATAATCTGGTAGAGCGCGACCCGCATGGCGTTTTTGACGATGGAGAGGCATTTGGAGAATTCGCCGTGGTAGAACCCGGTCAGCACCCAATCCAACCGGCCCCGCCAGCGAAGCACACCAGTGGTGAGCTCGTTCAGTAGCCGTTTGTCGGCATCGGAAAGATCCGATTGACTAAGCTCGGTTCCCAGCAATTTATCAAGGTAGGCATCGCTTCGTTCAACGCGGGTTAGGATTTTCACGGCTATGCCGCGCGCTGTTCCGTAGATGCGGCGGTCATCGGAGTCTGCCGTGGATGGTTGGGGCTGTGGATTGTTCATCGTTGCTGTGCGTGCGTGACGTTATTGGTGTTGGAAGGCTCTTGGTATGGAGCGAATGCAGTGATTGACAATTTTCCCCCAAAGATATTTGGGCTGCCGCAGGCAATGGTGATTCGGTATATTCATCGGCGCGGCAGCGTGTGCCGCAGCAGCAAAACAAGCGGGATGTTGGGGCAACCATAGTAACCGATGCCCAGCTTGGCGTGTTTATCTGGCAACCATTTTTCTGCACCGTAACTGACAACAAACGCCATGAAATTAGTGCAGCCTTCACTGTTTGGGAAACGCATTGTTGCGTTGCTTCTCTCCTGCTTCTTCCTTTCAGCATCTGCCGCCCTATCGCAGCCACAGCCTTCGGATCCGTTAGGCGAAGTCCTTCGGACGTATCCACGCATTGGGTTGGAAGTTGGGTTGTCGTCGGCATGGCAGTCGGGGGAATATCTGACAGGGTGCGGCGATTTCAAAGAAGGAGCAGCCATCAATGGAGTGATTGCCCTTGCCTACGACCACCCACTCAGTGGCGATAAACTGCGATTTGAGGCGTTGCTTGGCTTTCAGGGGCGAAGCGTCAGCAGCAGCTACAACTCGCGCGAGAACGTTCTGCTGAACACGAACAACGGGTTGGTGCGGACTGATGTTGATTTTGAGAATCAGGGTGAGTTCAACACCAGCATGTTCTTTGTTCTTCCCTCTTTGAAATATTATTTCGGGAAAGCGGTGTATGCTGGCGTTGGGGCAAGCGGTAATTTTGTGACCGGTGCATCCAGCCAATACACCAAAAACATCTTGTCGCGGACGGTGCTGATTAACGAGTTAGGGTTGTCGGATGTGTACTATGCCGAAGGGGAATCCTCCGACCCGTACTCCAAGGTCTATCCGGCAGAAGAGCGCGAGGATGTCAACAGCTTCACGGCTGATCTGGTCTTCTACGCTGGGCTTGAATTCCCGATTACCGAAAGCAAGAAACTTCGGCTTGGCCCGCGACTGATGTACACCCTTCCGCTGATGCCACACGTCAGCACCCCCGAGCTTCGGCTGAATTCGTTCCAGGTTTTAATTGGCGGACGGTACGTGCTGGATTAGCCCAGTCTCCTTCCCTACTCTGCTGCGCTATGCCATGGGTTGCCATGATGCCAGCTTCTCCGATTCCAACATCTAACTACCGATATGACAGATTCTACCAAATGTCTGCCGCCATGCGCTGCGCTGTGGCGGCAACTTTTATTTGCACTGCTACCACTGCTTGCGTTGGTAAGCGGAGTGCTTCCGGCACAAACTATTGTGAACGTTGGCAACCCGTATATCCAAGCCAACATCACCAAGCAGCAGAAGTCAGGGAAATTCTGGATTACCGCTGGCCCGCAAGGGAACACCACGCGGTTTCTGTTCCAAAGCAGCGAACAGATCACCAGCCACGTTGTGTTCCGCATTGACCAACCGGGCCAATCCCCCCGATTCTTCTGCAACGTTCCCAACCCCTGGATGAACGCCCGCCCCAAGTACCAGGGGCAGGATGTCCCCTTCGTCCCCTACGATAGCATGTATCAATCCCCCGATACGGTGATGATCATCTGGAAAAACATTGGGGGATATGAGATAAAAATGCGCTGGATTCCCGAAAAGCGATTGACCCCGTACGATAACGGAGCCGATATGCTGATCGAGTGGCAGTATGAAAAAAAAGCGTTCAACAACGTTACCCTCAGCATTGTGCTGATGCTGGATGGCGTGAACAGCGATGCCACAAACCTTAGCGGTGGGTCGGGAGATCAATCGTCAATCCTAACAAGCGAGGGGTACTTCCCCGCCAATGTTACCGGGAAGCGGTTTGGAAACACGAACAACACTACCGACCGCATCCCCGATTTCTACCACATCGGGAATTTCATCTACTCCCTCCCCCTCAACACTATCTACCCTATTCACCGGTTGCGCGGGGCCACCCACAACGGAACCCCAGTCACCACCCCATCGCTGTTTGCGCTCAGTGATTGGAAGCATTTGTGGGATGTGGCCTGGGATCTGCCGCCGGCCGTTGGAAACGCACAGATGGTGGATTGCGCCACCTTCATGCGGTGGGAAAATCTTGCCGGAAGCGGAACGGTTCGCACGGCCTTCGGGTTGAACAACAAATCCGGAAACGACCTGTACACCTGCCGCGACTCCATCCTGTTTGTTGACATCCGCGCCAAACGCCTTGTGACGCAGAAGGTGAAAAACGGGCCATATAACCCAACCCAAGTGTTGGTTGAGATGTGGATCACCAACTTGAATCACCAGTTTGATATTGCCCCAGAAATCCGCTTGGAGGTTCCGTTGCAATCCATGCCAAATGGAACCCAACGGCTTACGCTGGATGCCTCCACCCCAGCAATGCAGTACATCCAACTGCAAGAACGCTCCACCGGAAAACTGACCTGGCTGCTGAACATTGCCCCCAACTCCAAGGACACGTTAGTACGGCTGCGATTCTACCAAAAGCCAGCCAGCAACAAGCCAGAAAAATTGTTCCGCGATGGCTGCGATCCACTGGTGACGGTCATCGGCTACCAAGATCCGCCAGCCAACCCGCCGCCCGATACGTTGGCTCCAATACTGGAAGCTACCGGTTCGGGCCGTGCGGAAACCGCCTACTGGAATTTCCGCAGCTACGACCGCCACCTCGGGTTCAACTACGACTCCGGGATTGACAGCATCCAGATTGTCCGCAACGACAACAACAACTTCAAGCTGGATGTCCTTCCGCCAAACTTCAAGCGGTGCGACACCAGCCTGACGCTGAACATGGTTGCCAGTGTGATTGACACAACAAAAGCTGGCCACATTGAATTCTGCATCTTCGACTGCAAGGGGAACAGCACCTGCGACACGGTGTCGTACAATCCCCGGCCCGACACCTTCAAGCCAACGATTGACTCCATCTACGCGCCGTATGTAGTCCCGTTCTGCAATGCACGGATCTATGAAGTGTTCCTGAGCGACAGCGTGAACCAAGAACCATCGGCGGGGGATAATGGTTTTGGCACGATTGAGGTTGTTGGCACGCCGGTCAACTTCAAGCCGATTGAACTCAACTTCGACCGTGGCGGGGCGGCCATTCAGCCGTTCGATAAACGGGCCACATTCCGTGCCGAAGTGATTGATTCGATGCAGGATGGCAGCATCCGCATCCGCGTTGCCGACTTTGCCGGGAACGACACCATCCTGACGTTCACCTACTGCACCCTTCCCGACACCTTGCCGCCGGTTGGGAATGTGACCCCAATGGGAACAACCGGGCAGCAGTGGCAGATTGAAGCCAGCGACACAGCCGCGTGGGATCGTGGATTGCAGGAGCTTGTGGTGCTGAGCAATCTGAACAACAACATCACATTCAATGGCCAGGACCCCGCAAGCGTTGCCTGGCCAATTGTGTCCGGGATGCGCTCCTTCACCGGACTGGGAACATTCCAAGTGGTGGATGACAAAAACGATGCCGAACTGGTGTTGGTGATTCGCGACACCTACTACGGCAGCAACCCCGCACGCCATGCCGACACATTGACGATGCGGTTCTTCGGAACCCCCGACACCATGGCTCCGAACTTCACCAACGCCACGTTTGCCCCCGACCCCGCAAGCACCGGAATGGTGGCGGATATTGAGGTGAACGACATCCACTACGTGGGCAACAACGAACTCTACAAGTACGACCTGGGGTTGGCAACAATCACCGTGGATCCGGCACGTACCACGCCAAATATGCGGGTGCGCCCGTTGCGGCCAATAGCGTTTGCGGCGGGGGATATGCAGACCACATTCCAGATTGAGGTGCTGGACACACTGGCAAGCACTATCCGCGACAGCATCTGTTTTGAGGCCACAGACCTTGCCGGAAACAAATCCACGCGCTGCTACTACTACCCGGTTGTCCCCGATCTACGCAGTCCAATCTTCCTTGGGCAGCTTTCCAGCGACCGTACTACCATTACCGGAACCGCCACCGATGCCCGCCCCTACGACCGTGGGCTTGGCTCGGTGACGCTGGAAAACCCGGTGAACCTTGATCCAAATTTCCTGCTGACCAACCTTCGCGGGGTTGCATCGGCTGCGGTGAGCATTGCCGTGGTGGATCCCAACAAACCTGTGGCCGGAACATTGGTGATCCGTGATGTTATCGGCGATGCCACAAGCACGCCAGAGCTTGCCGAGGTTCACATCCGGCGCATCCCCTTCTACCTTCCAACCAGCGGCTTCACGCTGAAGGTGCCGCCAGTGGTGGAAGGTGAGCAGCAGTTCGATGCGCCGATTACCGTGACCGATAGCTTCCCGGGAGGGGTGATAAACTCGGTGATGTTCGATGTACGGTACAGCGGGCTGATTGAGTACAAAGGGGTGCGCAGCGTTACGGCCACCAGCACCGCAACACCAGCAGGTGGTGGGGTGCTGAAGATGGATGTGCGCCCGGCAAGCCGCCAGTACCAGATTGGGGACACCATTGCTGTGCTGCAATTCGCCACGCTGCCATCAACCGACGTGACGGAGTTCCGCGTGGGGATTACCGATGGCACACAGATGGTGAACGCTGGGATAGGAGCCAGCTTCAGCGATGCCGCCATCGGCGATACAGCAAGCTCAATCCTGACGGTTCCCGCCAGTTTCTTCAAGCCTTCCTCCGATTCGGTAGGCTACCACAACGGCGTTTGCCAGCGGGTGCTGGCCACCACTGGCGGCAACCTGAAGGCAACCGGGCTTGCGCTGCTCCGGATCAGCCCGCAACCAGCTGGGCTAAGCGGCGGGCGAACGCTTCAGTTGATGATCCGCGAGCTTCCCGCCGATGGCGTTCGCTTAGAGCTTGTGACCGCCGACGGCTCGCTTGCCGAAACAATCCGCTTGGAATCGAAGGGAGGGGAATCAGTAACAGGGGTAGAGTTCACGTTGCCGCCAACGGTGGCTCCGGGGGTGTACTTCCTACGGCTAACCGGCGCAACGGGGGTGGATTGGGGGAAGGTGATTGTTACCGAATAACAACCCGATAGCATTGCAAGTAGCCGGTGTGCGTTCTCTCTGGATAGAACTCACACCGGCTACTTGTTTATTGTTTAGAAGCTGTCGAATCCCGTCGTTGGAAGTGTTGGTCGTGTGTTTATGCCGCCCTTTCAGGGCTTGGATTGTTGTTGGTGTACGACTACCCAGGGCACTGCCCTGGGCTATGGTAATGCGCCCCGTTGGGGCGTGGATGGAGGGAGAAGGGAGCCGATAGGCCGTGTCGAAGCCGCCGGATGCTATCTGGGGTCAAGCGTATCCGGAGGGCTTGGCAACGCACCTCCATTTCCCCCCCTCCCGAATCCAGCAAGTACAATTCCCCTCCCGTGGAGGGTGCGAACGATAAACTCCCTAACTTCGCTCTCGTTCTTCTGCTCAGAATGCAACTCCCACCGTTCGGTAGCCGAGCAGACGCTCGGCAATCCCAAGGGGCAATAACTGGATTACCATGGACAAGGATCAATCACTGCCGCGTGCGCAGCGGTGATTGGAGTGCTGAGCGGGCGGTGGTTGTGGTGAAGTGAGTGAGGGTGATGTTTTACTCACATCAAAGGAGTACCTCTTGTTCCCTATATTCTGAGAAGAAGTGGCTTGCAAAACGCTATCCAAGTAGTCTGCTATCCAGCCGTGATAGATGCTTGCAAACCACTTGGTTCCGAGCATAGACTCGCCCGCACACGCAACGGCTTCTTTCCATCTTTACTGTAATAACAAACCAATTAGAACCACATGAAGCAACTATCACAATGGTTAGACTCTGCCAACAGCCGTGACCTCGGGCTTCTTCTGCTTCGATTGTTTGCTGGCTGCGCATTGGCGTTTGCCCACGGCTACAACAAGGTGTTTGGCGACATCACCAAGTTTGCCCAAGGGGTAAAGGAAATGGGGTTTCCCGCACCGGAATTTTTTGCCACGATGGCGGGGTATTCGGAATTTTTTGGCGGGCTGCTGCTTGCGCTTGGATTAGGCACACGAATCAGCACTGTGCTGATTGCCGGGACGATGATTGTTGCAGGGTTCATCCGCCATGCCAGCGACCCATTTCAGACGCGAGAACTTTCATTAATGTATCTGTACGTGGCCACGCTCTTCTTTTTTGTGGGGCCCGGGCGGTACAGCATAGATGGCATGATTGCGAAAAGGAAGCTGAAACCACAGCAGCAAACCCAGTAGCGATAACGCCCAACATTAGAACCGCCCGTTTGGAACATAGCCCGAAGTTGTGGTACTATTGCCGCACTTTTGTCAGGGGGACGGTTCCTACATCATTCCCTGCATAACTACTTCCGAACCATACTAACACCAGATTCATGAACCTTCGTCTGCTTACAACGGCAGCAGCAATTGCGTTGTTTACGCTTGCCGGATGCTCCAAAAGTGACAGTGGCGACAAGCCCACAGAAGCTGCCACCATCAAAATCGGCCAGATCGCTTCGATGACTGGCAAAGAAGCAACCTTCGGCCAGCAAGTTGATGATGGCATCAAATTGGCGATTGAAGAGATCAATAATGCCGGCGGGCTGCTTGGGAAAAAAGTGGAGTTGATTACCGAGGACACCCAATCGCAAACGCCGCCAACCAAAACGGCAATGGAAAAATTGGTCAGCAAGGATCAAGTGGTTGCTGTGATTGGTGAAGTTGCCAGCAGCCGCTCGATGGCTGCCGCACCAATCGCCGAGCGTGGGAAGGTGACGCTCCTTTCGCCAGCCAGCACCAACAGCAACGTCACGCTGGATAAAGATGGGAAGACCTTAGGCTACGTCTATCGCATCTGCTTCATTGACCCGTTCCAGGGAACGGTGATGGCCAAGTTCGCAAGCGAAAACCTGAAAGCAAAGAACATTGCAGTCCTGAAAGACAACGCCAACGACTACTCGGTCGGGCTTGCCAAAAACTTCACCGAGACCTTCACCAAAAACGGCGGAACCATTGTTGAAGAACAAGCCTACGAAGGTGGACAAACCGACTTCAAAGCGCAGCTGACAGCAATCAAAGCCAAAAACCCAGAAGCAATTTTTGTCCCGGGATACTACACCGAAGTAAGCCTGATTGCCCAACAAGCACGTGAGCTTGGAATCAAGGCCCCACTGCTTGGCGGCGACGGCTGGGACAGCCCAGTGCTGACGCAAGGGGCAGCAAAAGAAGCGCTGGAAGGCTCATTCTTCAGCAACCACTACTCCGAGCAAGACACCAGCGCGGTGGTGTTGGAGTTCATCAAGCGATTCAAAGCAAAATATAACGAGACCCCGGGGGCAATGTCGGCATTGGGCTACGACGCAATGAACATCATTGCCAAGGTTATTAAGGATGGCGGAAAAGCCGATGCGGAATCCATTGCCAAAGGCTTAGCAACCCTGAAAGACTACCCAGGCGTTACCGGAAAAATCACCATTGACGCGCAACACAACGCCAACAAACCAGCAGTGGTGTTGCAGATCAAGGATGGGAAATACAGCTACTACTCAACAATCGCCCCCTAAACCAATTCAGAACCAGCGGGCCGCACCAGCAAAAAAAGTCATGCGGCCCGCTGTTTTTTCCTTCCCCTCTGTCCGTCCCTTCACAACGCTCTTTCAATGGAAGAATTTCTACAACAGGTCATCAACGGTCTGTCGTTGGGCGCAATCTATGCGTTGATTGCCTTGGGCTACACCATGATTTATGGGGTGCTACGGTTCATCAATTTCGCCCACGGCGATGTCTTCATGGTTGGTGCCTACATCGGTTTTTTTATCTATCCCCTCCTCTCCGAATCGCTTGGGACCGGATACCTAACGGCGTTTGCGGTGCTGCTTGCGGCAATGCTTGGCTGCGGCCTGCTTGGGGTGACGATTGAGTTTCTGGCCTATCGCCCGCTACGGAACCGCCCCAAACTCACGGTTCTTATCACCGCTATCGGCGTTTCACTGTTTCTGGAGTACACCGGCCAAATTGATTTCGTCTTCGGCGCCGACTATAAAACATATCCAACGTTGGTGGAGCGCTCGGCGGTCTTTTCCGGCAGCGGATTATCGCTGGGAAGCGACCAAGTGATTGTGTTTGTTGTGGCCATTGTGCTTATGCTGCTGCTGCGGGTGCTTGTGATGAAAACAAAAATTGGCATTGCCATGCGTGCCCTCTCCATGAATTTAAGCGCGGCCTCGCTGATGGGAATCAACACCAACAGGGTGATCTCCTTCACCTTTTTTATTGGCTCGGCACTGGCCGGCGCGGGGGCAACGCTCTACGCCATGAGCTATCCCAAAATCAACCCACTGATGGGGGTTCTGCCCGGCTTAAAAGCATTTGTGGCGGCGGTGCTTGGGGGGATTGGGAATATCCCCGGCGCAGTGTTCGGCTCCTTCTTTATTGGTACTGCCGAAACCATGACCGCAGGCTACATCAGCCCCACCTTCCGCGATGCCATCGTCTTCGGCATCCTAATTCTGATCCTGATCTTCAAGCCGTCCGGCCTGTTGGGGAAAGGAGGTGTTGAGAAAGTATGAACAAGGTTGCACGCCCGTACCTTTTCCTTCTGCTTGGTATCATCATTGCCTTTGGATTATCGGCCTGGGCCGATGGCATCAATCCCTACGACCAGCGAATCGTGATGAGCATTGGGATCAACATGATCCTTGCCGCTTCGCTCAATCTGATTAACGGGTTCACTGGCCAATTCTCGTTGGGCCATGCTGGATTTATGTCAATCGGAGCCTACGGTGCGGCCATTTTCACCACGATGATTGCCCCCGGAATGCTGGGCGAAGTTGCCGGCACCGGAATGCAAGATGTGGCGTTATTCATGGGATTGCTGTTCGGCGGAATTATTTCGGCCCTGATCGGGGTGCTTGTTGGCATCCCCTCGCTTCGGCTGAAAGGGGATTATCTGGCAATCGTGACGCTGGGGTTTGGCGAAATTATCCGCGTCATTATTCAGAATATCCCCTCGCTTGGTGGATCGCTGGGAATTGCGAACATCCCACGCTACACCACATTTTTTTGGGTGTTTTTTATTGTGGCTATTGTGGTGTTTTTTATTCAACAACTAACAAAATCAACCTACGGACAAGGCTTCCTTGCCGTTCGCGATGATGAAATTGCTGCTGAAGCAATGGGGGTAAACACCACACGCTACAAAGTGGAAGCGTTTGTGATCGGCGCATTTTTTGCCGGCGTTGCTGGCGGATTATATGGCCATTACAACGAACTTATCCGCCCCGCTGATTTCGACTTTTTGAAGTCGGTAGAAATCATCGTGATGGTGATTCTTGGCGGAATGGGGTCCACCTACGGTGTGCTGTTTGCTGCTGCTTTGCTAACCTACGTCCCGGAATTTTTACGCGGATTCGAACTGTTCGGCGTGAAATTCGACAGCTTCCGAATGTCCATCTACTCCCTTATTCTGATTATCCTGATGCTGACCAGACCGCAAGGCTTGTTTGGCGGGATTAATTTCAAAAAGCTGATGAAAGTAGGACGGAAATCGGTGGTTGGGAATCAGTGATTGAGGGTTGGGAGTTCGGTTTCGGGAATTGATAAAACAGACGTGATCGGTAAAAAACATGACTAACAACTGACCATTCTTCTTCGCGATGTCTCTTCTTTCACTAAACAACGTCACTATCCGGTTTGGCGGATTAACAGCGGTTGGGAATTTAACCGAGACGTTCGAGCAAGGTTCCCTTTCGGGAATTATTGGGCCGAACGGAGCCGGAAAAACAACGGTGTTCAATGTAATCACCGGGGTGTACGATCCCACCGAAGGTGGAATCACGTTTGGTGGGCGCGACATTGTGCCGCTAAAGCCCTACCAAATTGCGAATGTAGGAATTGCCCGAACCTTCCAAAATATCCGGCTGTTTGGCGGGATGACGGTCAGCGATAACATCCGTGTGGCGTTTAACAATAACGCAAAGTCGGGGCTATTTGCTTCGGTGGTGCAGTTGTTCAATTATCAACGCGAGGAGGAGAATTACCACAAACAGATTGACCACCTGTTGGATATGTTTGGAATGCTGGATAAGCGGAACGAAATGGCAAAAAACCTCAATTATGGAGATCAGCGCCGCCTGGAAATCGTTCGCGCACTGGCGTGTAAACCGAAATTACTTCTGTTGGATGAGCCTGCGGCGGGGATGAATCCAACAGAAAAACAGGAGCTGATGAAATTAATTCGCTACATCCGCGACACGTTTAACATTGCAATTATCTTGATTGAGCATGACATGAAAGTAGTGATGGGGATTTGCGAGCGGATTACAGTGTTAGACTATGGCCACAAAATAGCGGTAGGAACACCTGATGAAGTAAAAGCCAACCCCAAAGTTATCGAAGCCTACTTAGGGGAACCTACTCACTAGACTTATTCAGGAATAGGTTAAGTTAGCAAGAAAAACATGCTGAACATCCAACGAGCAATAAGCAACGATCGGATTCTTCGATCCTTAACGGGACTCTCCGTTAAGCAATTCCACGAATTGG
>JADZEY010000053.1 GCA_020850315.1 Armatimonadota bacterium
CCAACTTCCTGGGAACCACCGACAACCAAGCCTTCGAGATTCGTGTGAATAACGCTGGTGCTGCAACTGGCGGCAACCAGCGAGTGATGCGATTTGAGCCGAACGCCACCAGCGCGAACATCATCGGTGGCTTCAACGGCAACAGCGTGACGGCGGGGGCGGTGGGCGCAACGATTGCTGGCGGCGGAGCCAACGGCAGCACCAACAGTGTGACAGATGATTATGGAGTGGTTGGTGGCGGAGCCGCCAACCATGCCGGCAACAACGCCGGAGGTACAAGCGATGCTCAGTTTGCAACGGTGGGGGGGGGCTATGACAACACGGCTTCGGCAAACTATTCGACGGTGGGGGGGGGCTATTCCAACTCGGCTTCGGGAGACGCTTCGACGGTGGGGGGGGGCTATTCCAACACGGCTTCGGGAACCTCTTCGACGGTGGGGGGGGGCTATCTCAACACGGCTTCGAATGACTATTCGACGGTGGGGGGGGGCGTGACCAACTCGGCTTCGGGAACCGCTTCGACGGTGGGGGGGGGCGTGACCAACTCGGCTTCGGGAGACCGTTCGACGGTGGGGGGGGGCTATCTCAACACGGCTTCGGGAGCCGCTTCAACGGTGGGGGGGGGCTATAACAACACAGATGCGGGCGATTTCTCAGCCATCCCCGGCGGGCACGGCCTAACGCTGGATGCCACTGCCGCCCGCAGCTTCGGATTCCACGCCAACAACAGCGGCGGAACACGCAACATGACCATCAGCACGCCGGATGTCGCCGTCTTCGGCAACGCCGATCTCTGGCTTGCCAACAACGACGGCGCAGCAAGCGAGCTTCGATTCTTTGAAAACTACAGCGGGGCTGGTGCATTCCCGAACACCGCCAACTACACAGCCTTCAAGGCACAGGCGCAAACTGGCGACATCACCTACACGCTGCCGGCATCGGCCCCAGCGGGTGCTGGCAACGGCGTGCTGACGGCAACCGCTGGCGGTACAATGTCCTGGGGATCGCATCGCCGCGTGGCCGCCGTGGCAGGAACCGCGCAAGTGATTACTGATGCCGCAGTCACCGCAACCAGCACCGTTATCGTCACCATTAGCGGAACCCTAGCATACGGAACGATTACCGCACAGGGTGCTGGCAGCTTTACGTTCACAACCAACGTCGCGCTGGCAACAACGGATGTCATCAACTACATCGTCCTGCCATAACCAACCCCGGTTGGCTAATAGGAACAATCAATGCCCGCTACGGTATCCAAGCCGTAGCGGGTATTGTGTTTTGCCCCCATCGCCCCCCCGGCTGTTCGCCTGCCAACCACTCACCGTTCCCAAACCCAACTCTGTCCCCCCCCCCCGATTTCACGCCCCCCTTGATCCTGCTGTACGCAGCGGATCGTTCCCCCCAAGGCTGGTGGGAAAGGCAAGGAATGCTGATGCCCGACTACGGCCCACCGATTCCCGGCTCCTTGTTCCCCCATTGCCCCGCTGCTTCAGCACGGGGATGTGGCAGGCCCTCACCCTCTTTTTTCTCTTTTTTTCTTCCTCCCCCTCTCCCGCCGGAGCGAGGCTTGACTTGCTGTGGCGAATCGGGAGAGGGGGCAGGGGGGAGTGAGGGAGCTCCCTGCTGGCTCCAGCGAACTGGGAGAGGGGGCCGGTGCCGATGGAATCGGCATCTTCGAGGGGTGAGGAGGGAGCCTCCACCCATCACCATCTCTCGCTTCTTTTCCTCCCTCTCTCCCGCCGGAGTGAGGCGTTGCTCACTTCAGCGAACCGGGAGAGGGTGCCGATTGATCGGCATCTTCGAGGGGTGAGGGAAAACTGGCGATCCTGGGGGACCTCACCCCCCCGCCACCAACCGCTGGATATTTCCCCGCCAGGAGCGTGTGGTGGGAAGCTGGCGGCCGCTGCGCAGCACCACCAAAAAATCCCCCTGGAACCACGGGCGCAACTCGGCAATGCGGTCAACATTCACAATGGCCGAGCGGCTGATGCGGATAAAACGGGCGGGGTCTAACTCCGCCTCCAATCGGTACATCCCTTCGCGCATGGTGTACTTCCCCATGCTGCTGTGTATCTGGATATATTTCCCGTCCGCCTCGAACCACTCCACCGTCTCGGTCGGGACAAAAATCAGGCGTTCGCCGTCGCGCGCCACAACCCGCTGGCGGTGGCCGTTGGTTCCGGGAATCATCGCCAACAGCTGCTGCAACTTGGCCACGTTCTCCTCCCCATTTCCGGTGTGCATCAGCCGTTGGCGTGCGCGTGCCAGCGCGGTGGCCATCCGTTGGTCGTCGAATGGCTTCAGCAAATAATCAATGGCGTTTACCTCGAAGGCGCGCAGTGCAAAATGGTCGAAGGCGGTGACGAAGATAATGGCGGGAAGCTGGTCGTCGGGAAGTTCTGCCAACAGATCGAACCCACTAAGCTCCGGCATCTGAATATCCAAAAACAGTAAGTCGGGCCGAAGCTGCGGGAGCATTGCCAATGCCTCCAGCCCGTCGCGGCATTCGCCAACCACTTCGATATCTGGCTCGGCGGAAAGCATTCCCCGCAGCAGATCACGCGCAAGCGGCTCGTCATCAACAATCACCGTGCGGAGCAATGTTGGGGCTGAAACGGAAACGGATGTGTGTTGCGGTAAGGCCATGGAATCAAAATTGAGTTAGTGAGCGGGCACAGATCGCGAGCGTAGAAATTGGCTTGGCGCACGTTCGGCCTTGGGGTGAAGATGTTGCAGGGTGAGCCGAAAGAAAAGAAGCACCCCGTTGTTGCGCTGCGTACTGCTGAATCCGATTCCCCTCCTATCTGTTACTCCACCTTCCGGCTGTGGATCAGGAATCCAGAAGAGGGGCAGGCTAAAAAATTTCCTTGCTCACTCACCTTCTTTCCGTGTGGATCAGGAATCCAGAAGAGGGGCAGGCTAAAAAATTTCCTTGCTCACTCACCTTCTTTCCGTTGCGAAGCCGTACATTCGTGGCACGTCTTCCAACCCTCTTTCCCCCTTCCCCCGTGGGTAGTTCCGGAACGGCATTTCTTCGCACGCCCCCACCGTCGTTGCTTGGCCGTTTCCTCCCCACAAGAACAATCCCTTCCGAATTTTTGATGACCCCAGATGGAGGTTCCCTATGTCCCTTGCTTCGCGCTACGCCAACATAACCGCCCGATTGCTGCTTCTGCTTCTTGCCGAAGCGGTGCTTCCATTGGCTGCCGTTGCCCAAGCGCCACAGGTGCCGGATAACCGTGGACGCGATTTCTGGTTCACCTTCCCGCCGAACTACCACAACGAGGTTCGCTACCAACGCCCAGCCAACGGGGTGATGAGCGACAGCCTGTACGTGTTTATCGCTACCGACCGCCCAACCAGCGGGCGGATCACCTGGCGCGACAGCATCGGCACGGTACGCACGCAGCGGTTTTCGATTACCTCGGCCCCGTGGCTCTACAAGTTTTCGGTGTTGGCGTATGGGGTGGAGCTTGCCGGGATCAACAACAACGTTGACTTGGTTCCCAATAACCAAAACGGGCGTATTGCCCAGCAGTACTTCCGGGTGGAGGCAAACGAGGAGGTGGCGGTGTACGCCATGAGCCAAACCATCACCACCACCGATGCCATGATGGCACTCCCCACCGATGTGCTGGGAACCCGCTACCGGGTGATGAGCTACTACTCCGATGGCAAATACAACAACAACGTGTTCGACACCTTGAACCACAACACCACCCCATCACAGTTTGCGGTGACGGCTACCGAGGATAATACCTCCATCACCATCCGCCCCACTGTTCCGGTGTTTGGCGATAACTCGCGGCGGCCTGTCTCGCTGATACTGAATCGTGGGGAATCGTTTTTGGTGCAGGCTGATATTTCGGTGGGGAGGCTGAACGGCGATTTAACCGGAACACTGGTGGAATCCGATAAGCCGATTGCTGTTGTGGGAAGCCACCAACGCTCCACGATCCCCTACGAGTACATCACCACCCTGGTCTCGCGCGATTATCTGCTGGAGCAACTTCCGCCAACCTCAGTCTGGGGGGATAAGTACATCCTTACTCCGTTTGCAGTTGCTGGATTGAACGCCCCGGTTGGCTACGACGTAGCCCGTGTGCTTGCCGACTCGAACGGAACCGATGTCTATCTGGACGGAACGTTTGTCCAACGGCTGAATGCCGGCGCGGTGCTGGACCTTCAGCTGAACCGCGCTGCCTTGCTGACTACCAACCGCCCGGTGTTGGTGGCGCAGTTCAAGAAGTCATCGCAAACCCAAAACGATACTGGCGCGGCGTTTCGGTTGGGCGACCCGTTTATGATTATCGTCCCGCCGCAGAAGCAGTATCTCACCTCCTACGTCTGCTCCAACGTGCAGATTGACCGCCCGCCAACCGGGAAGGTCTATCAGGAGCAGTACATGACGATTATTGCCCCCACGGCGTTCCTGGGCCAGACGTTGTTGGATGGAGTTCCGGTGGAACGCTCGCGGTTCCGGCCGGTTGGGAACACCTGCTACTCGTGGGGAATTATTCCCGTTAGCGATGGAGTCCACCGCGTGGAGTGTCCAAAACCTGTCTGCGTCTATCTCTACGGCTACGGCAAAGCCGACAGCTACAGCTACGTTGCTGGGATGAAGTTCAACGTTGCCCCCGAACCCCCGATAGCTGTTCGCGGCGACACCGCCTTCTGCGTTGGCGGCACGGCAACAATGCGGGGAAGCGGCGGGGCCGAATATCAGTGGAGCGGCGGCCCAGAGCTGAGTTGCACCGATTGCCCAAACCCGACGGCTGTGCCGCAAACCACTACCACCTACCGGGTGGCAATCACCGATGCCTACGGCTGCATCAGCTTCGACAGCGTTCGGGTTGTGGTGCATCCGCTGCCGGTTGCGGTGGTGGATACGGCGGCCCCAATCTGCGTTGGCGATTCGCGCCAGCTTCACGCCAGCGGCGGGACCACCTACCGCTGGGAGCCTGCCGATGGATTAAGCTGCACCGATTGCGCGGACCCAATCGCAACCCCAACCACCACCACCACTTACCGCGTGGAGGTCCGCAACGCCGAAGGGTGCAGCGATGATGACAGTGTGACGGTGCAGATCTATTCGCTGCCACAGCCAACAATCTGGCCCGACACGGTGATGTGTGCTGGCGATTCAGCATTTCTGGGCGTTAGCGGCGGGGTGCGGTATCGCTGGAGCCCGGCGGCTGATCTCAGTTGCCAAGATTGCCCCAACCCAATCGCCCGCCCGTTTGCCACCACGCGGTATGATGTTGAAGTCTGGAATCAGAACGGTTGTTCGGTGGTGCGTTCGGTGACGGTTGGGGTGCGGCAATGCGAGCGGAAAGCTGAGCTTGCGGTTGGTGCGTTCCCGGCAATTATGATGTGCGACAGTGCCGAGCAGTTCTGCCGGTTGGTGAACACTGGCGAAACCCCGGTGCTGGTGCAATCCATCAAGCTGGTGGAAGCCGATGCAGGGGCGTTCACGCTGAACACCGACCGGATCCAACTGCCCCGGTGGATGGCTCCGGCCGAGGAGTGGAACCTTCCGGTGACGTATCACCCCGTGCGCGAAGGGCTTGCGCAAGGGATTGTGCGAGCCTACTTACAAGGGGCGGGGGATTCCCTTTCGGTTGCTATCTCCGCAATGGGGCGGCGCACAACCGTGGCCTTCAAACTCTATCCTGATTTCCCGACAACGGTTCCGGGGGATACCGTCACTTTCGCGCTGGCGTGCACCGCCCCAGCGTGGCAGGATGCGGGGGTGGCACGGTTCACCGCCGAAGCAGTGTTGGATAATTTTGGAATCAACCCCCAGCCAGCAATTCCCGGCCCCGCGTTCCCGGCGGATTGGACGCTGAGTTCGCACGTGGAAGAGCGCGACGGGAAGCGGATAGTGGTGATGGAAGGAGCCGGCCCAACCCCGATGGCCAACGGAGGTGTGTTGGCCACGTTCCGCGCACTGGTCACTATCAGCGACTCCACCATCTACACCCCCGATCTGACAGTTGCTTGCCCTGAGCGGAGTTTCTGCGTTACTCCATCGTGGTTTGTTGATCCGGTGGAGATTGAGCTGTGTGGCGGGACCAACCGCACAATCCATATCACTCAAACAATGAACCGGATTGCGGTGCAGGGGGGGCAACTCCACTACTCTGTTGCCTTCGGCGGGGAATGCCAAGTTGCGTTGTACGACCTTCTGGGCCGCCACGTGGAAACGGTGGTGGATGGCACAGTGGCCGAAGGCGAGCACACCGCCAAGCTCCCGCGATTAAGCAGCGGCCTCTATCTGGCACGCCTAACCATCAATGGTGCCTCGGTGACGGAGTTGGTGGGGGTGGGGAAATAGAGCTTGCGACTGTTTCCGGCAGGGCATGGTGTGATTGCAGTGCCTGTTCCACCAGAAAAGGTGAGGTGATAATACAGCGAGAGGAATACCTGCTGATAGGTATTCCTCTCGCGTTGTTTTTAAGGGGGTTGGTTGTCTGCTTCCCCGCTTACTCTTCGAATCTTCCCCCCAAGTGTTCGGCCAGAAATTTCTCGGCAGCGGCGTAGAATTTCAGGCGATTTTCTGGTCGTACAAAACCGTGTCCTTCGTCGGGGAAGAGCATATACTGGTGCGGGATTCCTTTCTCCACCATCGCCGCCACAATCTGCTCCGATTCGGCTTGCTTCACTCGTGGGTCGTTTGCGCCATGGGCAATCAGCATTGGGATACGGATTTGGTCAACACGGAACAGCGGCGATCGTGAGCGGAGGAACTCCGGTTCGGTTGCGGGGTCGCCAACCCGTTCGTGCATTTGCTTAATCATCGGCTGCCAGTAGGGTGGCGTGGATTCGATGAAGGAGATTAAGTTCGATGGCCCAACAATCGCTACAGCACAGTGGAAAAAATCGGGAGTGAAGGTTGCACCCACCAGCGAAGCATAGCCTCCGTACGAACCGCCATAAATTGCCAGCCGTGAACGGTCAACCCAGCCTTGCTCGGCGGCCCAGTTGACGGCATCAATAAGGTCATCGTGCATCTTCCCGCCCCACTCCTTGTTCCCTGCGTTTAGGTAGGCCTTGCCGAAACCGTTCGAGCCACGGTAGTTGACCTGCATGCAGATGTAGCCACGGTTTGCCATCCACTGCGCTTCGGGGTGAAAGCCCCAAGAATCGCGCACCCACGGGCCGCCATGGACGTTCAGCACCAGCGGCAAATTCTTCCGCTCCTGGCCCGGGGGAAAGCTGATGTAGCCGTGAATCACCATGCCATCGCGGGCGGTGAACCGGAATGGCTCCATTGTGGCCAACTGATACTGGTGAAGCTCGGGGCGTGATTGGAACAGCAGCGTTGTGGTTCGGGTTGTGCGGTCATACAGGTAGTATCCGCTTGTTTCATCGTCAGTATCATAGGCAACGATCCACAACTGGTTGGCGTTGTCGCGGGTTCCGATGACGAAATCCCCAGGGTGTTGTGCCTGCAACGTTGCGAAGTCCTCCCGAACAGCATCGTCCAGAATCTCCCATTCCAGCCGTTCCCGCAAAAAGGCTACCGCTTCAACAATTTTTGTGTCGCGGTTGATCAGCTCCATGCTGACATCATACTCAGGATCCTCGGCTATTACGTTCAGTTCCCCTGTTGATAGGTTTATGGAGACCAATTGTGAGGTGTTCGCATTGCGGGGATCGTTCAAATACAAGGAATTATTATCAGCAGTGAACCCCACAATCCCCGATGACCAGGCTTCCTCCATAGTCCATGTTAGCAGCGTTCGCCACGGGCTGTGTTGCGTATCGCGTACCAGCAGTTCTTGTCCCCCTTCTGGGGTTGTGGCAATGGCGGCACGGACGATAAAATCTCCATCCTCCTCCCATTCCATCACGTTTCCTGGGTTGCGTGCGGCAAGCTCCATCTCTCCAGTACGGATATCCACATACCAAACATCATGCAGCTGGGGATTGTCTCGATTCATGGACACCAGCAGCCGGTCGGGGAACTGTTTGCTTCTGCCCGAGGGACGCGATTGCACGCCATCGAAGGGGGTTAAATCGCGGATTTCTCCGCTCTGGATATCTACAGCAATGGTATGCCAGTTTTCATCTCCATCCTTGTCTTGCATGTAAATCAGGTGCTGGCTGTTTTGTGCCCAAAGGCACATACTAATTCCACGTCCTGTGTCGTGAGTTAGGGGGCGCATCTCTTCCCCCAATTTTCCTACCCAGAGATTCATCACCCCTTCAACCGGGGCGACCCAGGCAAGCCATGTTCCATCGGGGGATATCTGCGGCCCCCGTTTTTCGGGATTGCCAAACAGTAGTTCGCGTGGAATAAGCGGCGTAGCAATGTTGGATTGCGGATTCATGCTGGTGTTGATAGATATGATGCTCACGGTGTGTTCTCTGGTTTCTTGTGTGCCGGTACTATTGCCCTTCCCCTAATTGCTGCAACCGTTGCAGACGCGCCCCCTCGTTAGCCAGCATCCAAGAATCTTCTGATAGCAGCTGGTAGGCTCCGGCAAAATACTCGCGTGCTTCATCGCTCCGGTCTAACGCCAGCAAGCATTCGCCAAGTTCCTCGAAGACGTAGCCATCGGGAGCCAAGCCTCGCTCGGAGCGGTCGTGCTGAAGTTGTTGCTGCATGGCAAGGGCTTCTTCGGTTCTCCCCAGCGAGCGCAGCGTGCGGGCGACACACCATTGGGCAATCAGTAGCCCTTCGCTGCTTCCCATCTCGGTATGCCACTCCACATTCTGCTGGAAGTAGTGCAATGCCTGGTGGTAGTCCCCCATGGTGTGCCATGTCCAGCCGATGTTGTTGGTTAGCGATCCAATCCAGCGGCGGGCCGTGGGATTATTGCTTTGCTGTGCCAGTTGGTAGGCTTTTTCGTTCCAGCCCAGCGCGGTTTCCCCTTGCTCAACAATGGCCACCATGTGGGCAGCATCCACGGCAAGATCATCTTCTCCTGACAGCGTTCCTTCTTCCCATGCTTGCACAAATAGAGGCCGCGCTTCGGCAGGGTTGCCCGATGAATTGAACACACGCCCACGCTCTAACAAGTAGCGAAGCCGGGAGCGGGGGGGGGCATCGGCAAGGAAGGGTTCCACGGTGTCTAGAGTGTCGTGCGCATCGGCAAACCGCCGTTGCAGCCCTTCGCAGCGGGCGATTTGGGTAAGCACTTCCAATCGGTATGGCTGATTCCCGGCAGCTTCGGCATCCGGCAGCAATTTGCGGAACCGCTGCTCGGTTTCAGCAGGGCGGTTGTAGTTCCATAGCTGTTCAATTTCGGGGAGCGGCGACGATGGCGTTGGCGAATTCATGAAAGTGTGAGTACCGCAAGTTGTGAATGGGGATAGTAAGAAAGGGGGGAAAGGACAAACCAGCACAAACATAGGGAAAGAAAATTGGTTAAGGCATCGTGATGACTTCTTTGTACATATTCAAGAAATTGCCCCCAACCTGGTCCGCTGCAAACCGCTCACGGATCAATGCCGGACCGTTTTCTACGGCTTGGCAAGCGTGCGTGGCCGAAGAAAGCGACTGTACCAAGGCTGCCGCCATCGCTTCCGGGTTCCCCGGGGGAACCTGATACACAAGGCTGGGAGGAAGTTCGGCAGCAATTCCAACGGAGGTTGCAACGGCTGGCATTCCGGAAGCAAGGGCTTCCAGCACTACCATCCCCTGGGCTTCGTAGCGTGAGCCATGCAGCAGAAGGTCGCACCGCCGGAAGACGCTTGGCATGTCGTCGTAGGGGACGAATCCCAAAAAATTGGTGAAATCGGCTATTCCTACATCGAACGTCAGTTTTCTGATTCGCTCCATTTCGGTTCCGGCCCCGGCTATCTCAAGCCGAAGCTCTGGCAGTCGGGTTCGTGCAATGGCAACAGCGCGAAGCATTGTTGGATAATCTTTCAGGGGGATCATCGAGGAAGCAATCAGCACCCGCTTCCCGTGGCGTATTGGTGCTTGGGGGAACAGATCAAGCTCAACCCCCAACGGCATTGGGCGGATTCGGCTGCGGTGCGGTGGCGGGGCAAGCGCGGCAACCCAGCCGGAGCCAGCGGTAATGGCGGTTGCGCGGCGCAAGGTTTCGGCAACTATCAGCTTGCCCCGCTGTGTCCGTTGCGTGCCGTATCCGAACTGCGGGAAATCGGCAAACTCACCACCAGCAACGGAGACAACAGACGGTATCCCAAGCCGACGAGCAACGCGGGTTGCAAGGAAACCTGACTCGGTAATCCAAAAGCCATGAACAACCTGGAACGGGCGGATTGCGTGATCGGCAGCGATTTGGCGGTGCAGCCGTTGCCACAGCATCAGCCGCCCCAGGCCATGTTGTTTCCGGTTGCTAATGCCATGCACGGTTGCTCCCGCCGCCTGCCAGATACCGCGCCGGAACGGATACTGGAGGGGGTACACAACCACTTCAGCATGGCGTGCAATCGCCCGCACAACATTGCGGATTGCTGGAATGCAAGGGTCATGGTCATCGGCACTAAAACCGGAAAGGATGAAGGCAATGCGTGGCATAATCAAGGGAACAAATTAGCATGGGAATAAATTTCTGCTAACATTTTGGCCAATTCCTGTGTTAGCAGTAGTGTGGGGCGGTATCTTTTTTAGCAGGCGATGTAACAAACGGGGGCTGGCCTGTGTCTTTATGCCACGCAGTACTCCTCTCCAAAGTCCAGTTTCAACACAAGGGAAAAGAAGTTATCGAATCCTGATTACTCGGTTACAACATTTCGGTTTATCCGTCCCAATGGCGGCATTTCTGCGGAAGCAGAGGCGCAGCACGTAACCAGTAGATCAGCATTCGGAACGCCTTGTGTGCGATGTCTCAGCCGAATGCAATCCATTCGGCTTTTTTCATGCCCGTAACCAAACAACGGGGACTAAGCAATAGAAACCAACGATGTTTCAGACTTACGCACCATCGAAAATAAAAAAGGAGAGGAAGGCAATGGACTTCCCGCTTCAGATAGAAAAGACCAATAAACCGACGCAGAATATAGGAGAACGTGCATAGGCAAACGCTACCATGACAACACACAAACGTGTGAAGCAATCACTCAACTGCACACATTGAACAGGAGGAGAAATCCAATGTCAGCAACAACAGTTCGTTCACAAATTCGGATGGCACAGATGGCACTAAAAGAACAAAAAGAAGCACCACCGGAGGAGGTCCGTGCCGATGACGGTTTCACCAGCACCCCCGAAGTGCGTGTGAACCCATTGGGGGATTTTATGGATGACCAGACCTTTGCACAGCTGCAGCAGCATCGTTTGTTCGATGCCAAATCTCTGCGCGATTTCCAAATCCGGAAAACCTACCGCGAGATGCGCAAAAAAATGACCGCCAGCGATGCGCTGGATAAGCTACAAGAACTGTACTCCTACTTGCAGTACGACACCATCCGCAAGATTGTCTATATGAGCAACAAGGCTTCCTGAATCCGTTCTAACGGTTCAGATACGCCGATGCCCCGTTCGCCTAACGGGGCATCGGCTTTTTTTTGCGTTTGCAAAATTCCATTTTGGTGACCTTGATTGTATCCCCTCCATCATTGTATCTTGCCCGCCGTCTGCTCCCACCCATTATCCATAAAACCTTCAACATGGAGTTGAACATGAACAGTACCTTGCACACGGCACACAGCACACAGCACACAGCACACAGCACACAGCACACAGCACACGAACACCGAGATGGCAATGGAGGTTACTGCTAACCCTTGCTCTTTTTGTGGCGATTAGCTTCTGCGCCATAGCCCAACCGCAAGGTGGAAGTAGCGATTGCCTTGATGCGGATCTCGGTTGTAATGGAGACTGGTATTACACCCACATGGTAATTAATATCCCCGAATTCCCCTCCTGCCCAATTACTATTACCTACCGGGACAAGCCGTGTGGCCCAAACACCTACCACTATCAACTCTATAAAATTGATTGGCAAGTTCCTGACCTTAGCAACCCCAATGATCCATCCAATCCATGCTACGAGCTTCATAATGCTTATTTGGAATCGGCCTCTGGGGTAGGCTCCATGAACCGTGATCAATTCCTGCAATCGCTCTTCCACGCAGCACTAAGGAAATATGCGCGGATGTCATTTGACCAGAAACTTGTTCTGGCACAAAATGACCTTGCGCAAGACCCTAATAATCCAGTACGCCAAGCAAATTATCAGAGTTTCCTCTGTCCAAACGGGCAGAAGATTTTCCGGGCAACGTATGCAACATGTATGTCGGCGGTGCATGGGGAATTTCCACTGCAAGGAGGGTACAAAACGGATACCGCTAACACAAAAGGGAGCGTATCCCTCAGCACTACCGATCCAAATGATCCAAACGATGTTGCCCAGCCGCTGCAAGTTCAGATCAAGTATTATGCTTGCAATGCTGAGGCGGTGTGCTGTTTACGAGAATTCAGAATCTGCTACAACGAAGCAACGCAATTCACGCGTATTTATTCGACGACTACTCCACCAAGCGATCTAAGCCTATGCCCAATAGACCCACCAGATGTTGATGTTATTCGGCAATCCAACCCTGGGTTTCAAGTGGGGCGTTGCTTACCCTATTGTGATGCTGGTGAGTACACCCCACCAATGATTGAGATAGAAGATCCCGCCAATCCTGATATCAGCAAAAAATAATTGTCTATTTGCCTGTAGGGAACTGGATAGTTTCCTACAGGCATTATCATACCACCAATAATATTATCCAAGGGAGTATCACCATGAACAATCAACAACGGAATATAGCCACAGGAAAGAACGGAATAGGAACGTATTTGCTCAACGTGTGTTTTGTGATCTGTATGGGCATAATGCTTGGAACTGCAATAGCGCAAAGCCAAGAAATACGCTGGGAAAACACCTACATTGAACCTGATCCCGATCCACACGTTTCAGAGTTGTACTACAACGGTATGGAGTTTGTTCAGGACACGAACGGTGATATATACATATGGGGCATAACTGGGGCAGGATTTACTTCGGCTGTGAGTAGAATTGATGAGCATGGGGCTTTGTTCTGGAGTAGAAAATTCGGGAACCCTGATTCTACTCGCTGTAATATTCGCAGAATTAAAGTTGTTGACAGTACTCTTCTAGTCTCCGCCTCATTTTCTCCTCGGTTCGAGTTAGAATATGGAAACCATTTAAAGATTATTCTTTCCCGCAATGCCATTGTTCTTGATTCTTTTATTAGCCGACAATTTCAAGTTCCTGGAAAATCGTATGGGCTTGATGGAAATTCGCACCTTTGCCAAGCTCCGAACCCTAATGAGTTTATTGCTATTTCTACTTCCGAGTACATTGCTACATGGTTCCAACGAATTGCCGATGATGGTTATCAATTGCAAGAAAAACAACACCACAAAGACGTTCGCCCCTACTACGAAGCTGTTGGCGTAACCCCTGTGGCACATAATCGTTTTATTCTACGCGGCGACCGCACCGATGATCTCAGGCAATTCCGCCGTCCGTTTCTTGTGTGTTTCGATAGCTCCGGCGATATCCTCTGGGAACGGATGCCAGCCGACACCGCCATTGCCTACACCTACTGTGCTGGCTTATCTACCACCAGCGATGGTGGAATGCTGCTGAACGTGATCCCGCTGATTAAAACTGGCAAGCAATGGGCATCCGCACCATTGCTCTTTCGGCTGGATTCGCTGGGCAATACCCTCTGGAAAAAAGAGCTGGTATTTGAGACCGACCTTGCCTGGTTGAACATGATTGAGCGCTTGCCCGACGGCGGTTTTATGGCTGTTGGATACACGGCCATGTTCCGCCCTAATTCTCGTGCTATTATTGAGTCTTAACAACAGGGATTAAATATCGTTAAATTTAAGGATATGGACTGGAAACCGAGCAAACTGAGCAAAGGGCAACAGGAAGAGCGTCGGCTTGAAGGCGGTCGTCTGCTGCTCGAAG
>JADZEY010000054.1 GCA_020850315.1 Armatimonadota bacterium
CATACGAAGTGCTTCCATCTTAAACTCTTTGGTAAACGTCCTGCGTTGTTCTCCCATGGGTCGTTCCTCCTGATGATTGTAAAATACCCTCTTATCTCCTTCTTCACTTTTTCGGGGGAGGATCAGATCAACACCCCTTCCCTCACAATACAAGCACTCACACAAAACCCTTTTGCAAGCGAATTGCACCTGCATTACCTTTGCCGCTGATGAAATCGCGCAGTGACGAACTTGATGATATTCTCCGCTCGCAGGGCCTACGAAGCACCAGTGCGCGGCGGAGCGTGTATGTGGCGTTGCAGTCCGCCGCCTCCCCCCTTTCTGCAGCACAGATTGATGAAGCACTGAACGCCACCGGCGTGGCAATTGATCTGGTAACGGTCTATCGAACGCTGGAAACGCTGGAACGCTGCCACCTTATCATGCGGATTGAACGGATGAAAGAAGGGTGGCGGTACGCAATCCGCTCCACCGAACACCATCACAACATCGTCTGCTCGGTCTGCGGCAGCGCAAGCCCGCTGGAACAATGCCAGCTTTCGCGGCTGGAACGGGACCTTGAGCAAAGCACAGGTTTCAGCAATGTTCGCCATTCGCTGCAATTCTTTGGGACCTGTCCCGATTGCCAAGAACCTCAGGCTGACACTCCATAAAATCCCCCCCTTTTTTACCACGCCAATGGCACACACGCACACACATACAACCTCACGCAGTTCGCAACTGCTTGGCCGGCTTGGGTTATCGGCCAGCACCATCTGCGCAATTCATTGCATGGCAATGCCGTTCCTGCTTGGGGTGCTTCCAACGTTGGGCTTAGGGTTCCTTGCCAGCGGATGGTTCGAGCTTGGGATGATCGGGATTTCGGTGGTGCTGGGGGCAATCACCCTGGGGACATCCTACCGCCTGCACCAAAAAATCAACCCGATTGTGCTGCTTACTTCAGGAGTGGTTGTGCTGCTGTTCAATTTTTTTGGACACGATTCCCACAGCGAACTTGCCGAAACGCTCCACCCCTACATTGCTGGCTTCGGGGCGATGATGATTGCCACCAGCTACTACATCAACAACCGCCTGTGCAAATCGTGCCAGCGCTGCGAACACGATCACGCCCACTAAGCATCCGCACAGGAAGGCTTTTGCTGCCTGCGTTGCTCTGCTGCTCAATCCTGTTTGGTGGCTGCCCAGCAACCCGTGTGGAGCGAACCGTTGTGACCAAAGGTGGTTCCGCCGGGGCCACCGAATCGGAGCGGGAAACCTTGCGCCACACCTACGGCCGCGCCGAACTATCGGCCAACCAGCGATTGATCCTGCGCGAGGCTGAATCGTGGATTGGAACCCCCTACAGCTACGCCGGAACCACCCGCAACGGCGTTGATTGCTCCGGTTTTGTTTGCACCATCTTCTCCACACTTCCGCAAAAACTTCCGCGCACCTCGGCAAGCCAAGCAACCGCTGGCCAAGCCCTCAGTCTTCAAGATGCCGAGGCAGGGGACCTTGTGTTCTTCAACACATCGGGAAGCGGGGTCTCGCACGTGGGTATCTACATTGCCGATGGCTTGTTCATCCACGCCAGCACCTCCATCGGCGTAACCATCAACAGCCTTTCGGAAGAGTACTACCGCAAACGGTTCGTTTCGGTGCGGCGGGTGCTGCCGTAGTTTTTTGGGAAAGCAACATCCAAAAAGCATGGCTTCCCGTAGTGATAGCTGCAAACAACAACATCACTAACTGGAGGTTATCATCATGAACAACCCGGTTGAAACGCTGCGCAACGCACACCAAGCATTTTCTGAGAACAGGCTTGCCGATTCGGCATCGCTTCTTGCTGCCAACGCCACCTTCACCGACCACGGGCGAAATCAGACAACAAGTTCGCGGGAAGAATTCCAAGTTTGGCTAGGCCAGCATCTTGCCATGTCCTCCAACATGCGTATCGAAGATGCCCAGTACGTTGCAATGGGGGATACAGTGGTGGCACAATTTCGGGCGATTGGGAACCAAGATGGTGTGTTAGGATCATTCCCACCTACCGGCAAGCCATTCTCGCTTGATATTTGCGAGGTCTGGAAATTCAACGAGAACGGGGAAGCGGTTGAAGGGCACAACTACTCCGACGGGCTTGGACTGCTTGGGCAGTTGGGGCATATTTCACTGGAGGGATAAACAAGGCCGTATCACGTTGTGGAGTGATGAAAACAACTGGGCATTCCCACACGGGGATGCCCAGTTGTTGTTGCGAAATCAGGCCACACCCCGTACCCCACAACTATTTCTTCTCCCGCATCAAATTGCTCCCCCACCATTCCACCTTTTTTCCCATTTTTGAACCGACTCCATGAACAACGTCTGAACCAACCTCCATGCGTCGCTTTCTTCTGATCTTCTTTGGCGTGCTGCTTGGCAGCGCGTCGCTGCTGGCACTGTATGTCGTGATTGATTTCGACCCCGATGACACCAGCCCAACCGTCGAGGTGGCAAGCTGGATGGCACGGTTCGAAGCCGCCGCACGCGCACGCGCCGGTGCCGAGTACGCCACGCTGAACGACCCCCGTAAACTGAAAACATTGGGCGAATTGATTGCCCCCGGCGAATCCGAGGCTGTCCGCGAAGTAGCACTGTATAAACTGCGCGAGCTTCCCGATAAGGAAGGGGTGCTGGCGGTTCTGCGGCGCAACCAAACAAGCCTTACGCCTGACCAGTTCGAGGTGGCAATCGCCACAGCTTCCAAACTTGGAACCCCAAAATCGAAGGCCTGGCTGGACTCGCTCTACAAAGTGCTGGATGCCGATCCCGCCGCCCACATTCCATTGGGCGGATACCGCATGACCAGCCTGTTGGTCTCAGTCGCCGATGCCGATCTGGTGGCCAGCTTCAACGAACGCAGCCGCAACGCCGCCAACTACTCGCTGAACAAAGCCTCCGAGATCACCTGCTTCTTCCCTCGCAACCCTGATTACTTCGTCACGATCCCCAATGCCGACGATGTGATCGAAAATTTCGGCGAATCCAAGTTTGTGAAAGCCCTGGATGGCTCGCCCGTTCCGGGGGATGTTTGGGCCTTGCCGATTCTTCGGACTATCTCCGCGCTTCGCAATCGGCTTACCGACGAGATGGGGTTCATGGGGAGCTACTTCTCCCCCGAGGTGATGTTCCGCGATAACCTTCTGGTTGGACGCTACGGCAACGAGTACTTGATGGCCGCCTTCAAGGATAAAAACGTGACGGTGGCCGAGACAATGATGAAAATTTTTGAGGCACTTGGAAGCGATTTCGGAGTGAAACAATGGGACGTTGGCGGGGTGACGGTCCGCTCGGTGATGAACCGCAAAACCGGCAAGTCGCTGGCCTACGCCACACCGGAAGGATACTTCGTGGTGGCCACCGATTCGGGGCTGATCTCGCAGGCATTGCGCACCTTCGGGACCGACCGAACAGCCTCGATAGGGAACGACCCTCTGTTCAGTCAGCACTACCTTGCGGTGGATCAATCAGGTGAGCGGGAGGTGATGTTTGCTTGGTTCAACCCCACCCGCTACTTCGATATGATCGGCAGCGACCGCCAATCCGCACGCCGGCTTGCAATCGTTGCACGCGCACTTGGCAAGCCGGTGAATGAACCAGCTTCCGAAGCGGGAACGCTGGCCGCAATGGGGCAAGTTCCTGGAATAATTGGAAGCACACTGGCAAGCGGCCAAACAAGCGATAAGCTCTGGAAGTACGTCGTGGATGTCCGTTCGGTGGGGAAAAACCCGCTGGATTCGCTGGCACGGCTCAGCAAAATCAACGTTGGAAAACAGATCATCCCGTTCCTGAGTGGGACGGCAACGGTGGGATATTTTGGATTGGATTACCTGCGCGAGCAATACGCCTACTCCAACACCGGATTCAACACACTGATTGCCATTCCGCTGCGCACACCGCCGGCCAAGTTCGATTCCACACTTGGCATCTTCTTTGGCCGGATCACCTCGTTGACCTATCGCCAGGACCCGATGGCCGATGGAAAAAACCGTCTGTTCCTTGCCAGCGACACCACAACCAACGACAGCCTTCTGCTTGCGCGGAAATTCCAACCCAGTTTTGCGGTGATTGATAACCGAATCTTGCTGATTGCCACCACCCCAGACCTGCTGCAACGTGCGGCCCCGGTTTTTTCGCGAACATGGTCCAGCGTTGCTGCCGAATCGGAGTACATCGTTGGGAACATCAAGGTTGATTCGTTCGCGGTGAACTCGGCTGCGTATCTGCGCGGGCATCTGCTCCGCACCGACCGCTACGCACCGGAAGAGATCACCGAACGGTTGAACCCGCTAAAAAACGCACTAACACTGTACGACCGCTTGGAATGGAAATTCAAAACAGAGGATGGGCTGCGGGTTGGGAAGGCGCAGTTGGTGGCAAAGAAGTAGTGCGGAGTTTTTGAGGTGCGTACGCATTAGCACGACGGGGCAAGTAACCTCACCTGCCCATGCTGAGTGCTGAGCTTGCTGAAGCATCCCTCTTCACGTCATTGCCAGAAGCCACAGCATCGAAGCTCCTCCAGTTTTCCCCTCCTTCCGCACACAGCCGTATGCCCACGCTTCTACTGACACGCACTTCGCAAGAGAACCAGCGAGTTGGGGAGTATTTCCAGCAACGGGGGTTCCAGGTGTTGGCGGCTCCGATGATTGAACTTCTCCCGATTCCGCCAAGCTACTCCATGCTTCAACACTGGGTTGCCGAAGCTGCCGCCGAAGCAGATTCGGCAATCCTTCTCACCAGCATCACCGCCACCAGCCAGTGGCTTCGGCTGTTGCCAGATCTTCCGGTGGAAGCCACGCGGTTGCGCTACCTGATTGTTGGTGAGCGAAGTGCCGGGCTTCTGCGCCAGCACTATCCCAGCTGCCAGATTGTTTCGATTGCCGCAAGCGCGACGGAACTGCTACGCCACATTCAGCCCCCCCCCGCCACCATCCTTTATCCATGCAGCACCCAGCGGCGCGATGAGCTTGTGGTGGGATTGCGCAGCGGCGGCGCAGAGGTGGTTGAGCTTCCTATCTACCAACCGCAGCTTCCGGCAAACGCGGCCCACCAGCTTCGCGATGCACTGTTGGCCGCGAACTCTCCGCTCTGCATTGCCTTCTTCTCCCCTTCGGCTGTGGTCAATTTCATTTCGCTTCAACCCAAGCTACCTCGGGGAGCTATCTTCGCCGCTGTTGGCAGCACTACGGCCGAAGCGTTGCGGGATCATGGGATTACGGAAGTGATAGTTCCCGCCCAACCCAACCCGGCCATGCTTGCCGATGCTATTCTTGAAGTGATACAGCAATAATGAACGACCAACAGAACTCACTCCTGCTCCGTTCCTTGCGTGGCGAACTTGTGGAGCGTCGCCCAGTTTGGATGATGCGCCAAGCGGGACGCTATCTGCCGGAGTACCGGGCAATCCGCGCCACCACGGACTTTTTGGGGCTGTGCAAAACACCTGACCTTGCCGCCGAAGTCACTGTTCAGCCAGTTGATTTAGTGGGGGTTGATGCAGCGATCATCTTCAGCGACATCTTGGTGATACCCGAAGCAATGGGGATGGAGTTGATTGTGGAGGAAGGGAAAGGGGGGCCACGCTTCCCCAATCCATTGCGCACTGAATGGGATATTGATCAGTTATCCAGCGGTATCACCGACAAACTGCGGTTTGTGTTCGATGCCATTGCCGAAACCAAGCGGCGGCTGGATGGGCGGGTTCCGGTTATCGGTTTTGCTGGCGCGCCGCTAACCCTTGCGGCCTATATGATTGAAGGGCAAGGGAGCAAAAATTTCGATACGTTCAAAGCATTTCTGTTTGCACAACCGGCAGCCGCGCACCGCTTGCTGGAAAATCTTGCAAAGGAGTTGGTTGACTACTTAGTGGAGCAAACCCGTGCCGGTGCAAACATGCTTCAGCTGTTCGACACGTGGGCGGGGGTGTTGCCGGAAGAGGAGTACCGTGTGTTCGGACTGGCCCATGCTTCGGCGGTGCTGGATGGGGTGCGGCGTGCGGTTCCCGATGTCCCGATTCTCTACTTCCCAAAAGGTGTCCGCAGCTACGATGGCTTCGCGGAATCGGGGGCAAGCGGGTTTGGGATTGACTGGCAAACCGATCTGCACCGTGCCGTGCGGGAGCTTCCCGACGCAGTTCCGTTGCAAGGGAATTTGGACCCCACAGTGCTTCTCACCACCCCCGAACAGATCCGCCGTCGCACGCAGCAGATGCTGGCAAAGGTGCCAAGCGGGCGCGGGTACGTTGCTAATCTTGGCCACGGAATTTTGCCAAACACCCCTGTGGATCATGCCAAAGCCTTTATCCAAACGGTGAAGGAAACGGCGATATAAGCCCGATACAGATCCGGAATCACCCCAGATTCCCCCCCACTACTTGATGAATTATTTCTTCCGGAAGGCAAATCTTAGGCATCTGGGCGTTGCCCATGTTGTTGCTTCTTGTTATTCTATGGCTGCCTTGTGCATCTACTTACACAAGCAGGCATCAACCGGTAAGCCCTCCACCTGTTGTTGCCCGGTTTGCTTATGCACTTCCACGTGCGTGGGCGGGCTGTTTCCACGGCAGCCAACACCGTATTTGATCCTTTTTCTTCACGTTCCCGATTTTCAACACAGTACTATGGCCGTAGCCATGAAATATCCTTGCAAAACCACCTGGAGGTCCCTGTGCCGCTTGGATTAGGCATTTGGTGGTGGGTGGGCTTCAACGCTTTGGTGTTGGCATTGCTGATTCTTGACTTGGGGGTCTTCCACCGTGATGCCCACGAAGTAAAGCCAAAGGAAGCAGCAACTTGGAGCGTGATCTGGGTCACGTTGTCGCTGCTGTTTAATGGGTTTATCTGGTATGAGTTCGGGACACACGCGGCAACGGAGTTCCTAACAGGCTACCTGATTGAGAAATCCCTTTCGGTTGACAATCTGTTCGTCTTCGTTCTGATTTTCAGCTACTTCAACGTTCCGGCAAAGTATCAGCATCGCATTCTGTTTTGGGGGATTATCGGCGCGTTAATCATGCGCGCCATCCTGATTGGGCTGGGGGCATTCATCCTTGAACAGTTCGAGTGGGCGATTTATATCTTCGGCGCATTCCTTGTGTACACCGGCATCAGAATGGGAGTTGAGAAGGAATCGAACATTGAAATCGAAGCCAACCCGCTGATTAAGCTGCTGAAACGGTGGGTTCCGGTATCGAACCGATACCACGAAGACAAGTTTTTGGTGAAGGAAAACGGCGTTTGGATTCTTACACCAATGATGGTGGTGCTGGTGCTGATTGAAAGCACCGACCTTGTCTTTGCGCTCGACTCCATCCCAGCAATCTTTGCCATTACCCGCGATCCGTTCATCGTTTATACCTCCAACATCTTCGCTATCCTTGGCCTTCGCTCGCTCTATTTCTTGCTGGCCAATGTGATTGATAAGTTCCACTACCTGAAGTATGGCTTGGCCGTTGTGCTCTGCTTCATCGGGGTGAAGATGCTGCTGACGTACTTCGATTTCCACGTTGATATCATGGTATCGCTGGGCATTGTGGCGGTGATCCTTCTTGCCTCGGTGATCTTCTCGCTTACTCATCCGAAGGAGGCCGCCCAGCATTCCCCCGTTACGCATGATCCATCACGGCTAACCGGCCCGATTGCGCCGTTTGATCTGGAGCCGAACCAAGGGAACGGCAGCGGTGCGGCGAGCGATGAACCAACACCAACACCGATGCCTGAATTTCTTCCTCCAAAAGAGTCGTAGCAATCCCTGCGTTCCCCTTCCATACTCCATGAATACTTTCCGCTGCTCCATTAGCCTGCTGCTGTTATTCGTTGGGTGCGGGGTGCTGTGCGGCCAAACTGCGCCGGGGAAGAAAAAAGGGAACTCACCCCAAGCGATACCCGACACCATGTTCGTTCGGTACGACCACACCCCCATCTACGACAGTGCCAGCTACACGGCTGGCATCATCGGCGATATGCAGCAATGGGACACGGTGATTGTGATTGAAAAAGTTGAGAAGTTTGCGCGGTTCCAGTTCCAATCTGGCTTTGGGTTTATTGCCAGAGTGAATATCTATCTGCCCCCCAACAAGCAGCCTAAGCCCCCGATAAAACTGAAAGAAGAAACGGAAGCAACCGACACTGCCGCACCAGCAACGCCACACAATCCACCGCCCCGGCCACCAACCAGCACGGCAGACCAGCAACCAGCAAAACATCAGTGCAAAGGGCTCACCAAAAGCAGGAAGCAATGCTCGCGCAATGCCGAAGAAGGGAGTGAGTATTGCTGGCAACATCGCCCAACCGATGGCGCAACCGATGAGACCAACAAGAAAAGAACACCACGCAAAAAACGATAGCTGCCCACCGCTGGCACACGCACCACATTGGGCTTTGGGATTGTGGTGGTGGGCTACGTTGTTGCTCCTCTCCCTCCCCTGTTCGGCAGCAGTGCAAGGCCAAGCGACGGCAGCCAAGCAAGAAGCGTTCGCGTATGGCGATAGCTCTTCGGCCACCACAGCCACACCAGACTCACCCCAGCCGCTGGACACGATCTGGAGCGACACGAAGGCAGTGTTCACCGAAGGCCTCCAGATATTTTCGGCTCCGCTTCGGTTTGGGGGAACTCAGTGGGGAATTGCTGGAGGTGTTGCTGCCGGAACAGGATTGCTGATGCTTGCCGACCATGAAGCTCGCGAACTGTTCGCCCAAAAACAGGACTCGCTTCGGAATCGGCTGAGCGAGATCGGGAATTACTACGGCACGCTGGTTCCGGGGTTGGCGGTGTCGTCGGGGTTGTACGCGGGCGGGTTGGTGTTTGACGAACCCAGCGTGCGCCGTTCTGGACGGCGGGTGTTCCAGGCGATGCTGTATGCCGGAACCATCACCACTGCGGCAAAGATGCTAATTGGCCGCCACCGCCCGTTTCTGAACGAAGGGCAATATGTGTTCGATGGGCCGTCGCTGAAGGATGAGTATTTCTCGCTTCCGTCGGGACACTCCACCGTTGCCTTCGCCATTAGCTCAACCCTTGCCGCAGAAATTGACCACCCAGTCGCCACCGTCGCGCTCTACTCGCTTGCCACGCTGACCGCCGCCAGCCGTATCTACAGCGACCGCCACTGGCTTAGCGACACGTTTCTTGGGGCCGCAATCGGGACTGCCTGCGGCTACGGCGTTGTGCACCTATGGGATGAACCCGCCTCTGAGTCATCATCCTGGATGATCCTGCCAACTGGGAATGGGCTGATGGTGAGTTGGCGGGGAGGGCAGTAGCCAAGAACAGTCATTGGTCATTGGTCATTAGGAAGAGGAGGGGTATTCTTCAGCCAACACTCGATATTTTCACTCTTCACTTTTCACTTTTCACTCTTCACTCTTCCTCGCCCCCCTTGATCGCGCTGCAAGCAGCCGATCGTTCCCCCCAAGCGTGGGGGGAAGTGGTATCTGGATGGATTTTTCATTCTCCATTCTCCATTCTCCATTCTCCATTCTCCATTCTCCATTCTCCATTCTCCATTCGACACTCCCATCATCCCATCCCCTGCGCATCCACATCCACGATGATTTGCACCGATTGCTTGCCGTGGTCTTCGCGGTACTTCTCGTAGGCTCGGCTGAACACTTGGTGAAATTGCCGTCCGCCGGGGTCGGTAGTTTTGTTGTTTTTCACGATGATCTGGTAGCGGTAGGCGTTTTTCAGTTTCCAGATCAGTGCTTGCGTTGGGCCGATAATATCCAGTGCCGGATGCTTTGCCGGAAGCAATCCCCGGAACAACTTTGCGTGCTGTTCGGCCTCCTTCTGATCTTCGGATTTCACCTCGATCACAATAAATCGCGCGAACGGCGGGTAGAGCAACGCTTGCCGATTGTGCAGCTCATCGCTGTACATCATCCGGTAGTTTTTTGCAAACGCAGCTTGGATTGCCGGGTGTTCTGGGTGAGCCGTCTGGACCACAACCTCACCCTCCATCCCCCCGCGCCGCCCCGCCCTGCCCGCCACTTGGGTGATCAGCTGGAACGTCCGCTCGCTTGCGCGGAAATCGGGAAGCAGCAACTGAGTATCAGCCGAGATAACCCCCACCAACGACACGCGCGAAAAATCCAGCCCCTTTGCCACCATCTGCGTTCCCAGCAGAATATCCACCTCACCTTTGGCAAACGCCGTCAGAATTTGGCGGTGAGCACCTTTGCGGGCGGTGGTGTCAAGATCCATCCGCAAGACTTTTGCTTCCGGAAGATGCTCGGCAAGCTCTTCTTCCACTTTCTGGGTTCCAACCCCGGGCTGGCGCAAATCGTGGTTGCCGCAGACCATGCAGCTTGTTTCGGCTTTGCGAGTGTAGCCGCAGTAGTGGCAGCGGAGTGAGGTGATTGGCTTGTGGTAGGTAAGCGTCACGGCACAGTTTGGACACATGGGGGAATGCGCACAGGCCGAGCACTCCAGCCGCGTGGAGAACCCGCGCCGATTTTGGAATAAGATCACCCCCTCCTTCTTCTCCAGTTTTGCACGAATGTCAGCAATCAGCCGCACTGAAAGTGAGCCACGCATCAGGGTTTGCTTCCGTGCGGTAACGGTGTCAACAATCACCATGCGTGGCTCACGGGCGTTGTCCACACGTTCTGGCAAATTCAGCAGTTGATATTTTTCGCGAAGCGCGTTGAAGTAGGATTCGATGGAAGGGGTTGCCGAACCCAACACCACCACCGCCCCCGACAACCGCGCCCGGATGATTGCGGCATCGCGGGCGTTGTAGCGTGGTTGGGCATCGTACTGCTTGTAGCTGGCTTCGTGTTCTTCGTCAACAACCACAATTCCCAGGTCGCGAACCGGGGCAAACAGTGCCGAACGCGGACCGATCACAACATCGCACCCGCCACGCATGGCGCGCAGCCAGCTGTCGTAGCGTTCCCCCTCGGACATCCGGCTGTGCAGCACTGTTACCCGGTCGCCAAACGCACGCTTGAAGCGTTCCACAAGCTGAATTGTGAGAGCGATTTCCGGGACCAACATGATGGCGCGTTTCCCCCGCTCCACGCCATGGTGAATCGCTTCGATATAGACCTGTGTTTTCCCCGACCCCGTCACCCCATGCAGCAAAAACGATTTGAACGCCCCGGTATCCATTGCCTCGGTAATTGCAGCAATGGCGTTGGCTTGGTCTTGGTTTGGGGTGATCTCCGTTTGCGAATCGGTCAGGGCTTCGTGTTCCGGTTCATCTTCCCGCTCCTCCAAAATTTCCTCACGCGATTGCTCAATCTGCGTCTGCTCCAGCACCCCTTTCTCCACCAGTGCCGCAAGCGCCGCTGCCCCCGCTTTTGCCGATGCCAGCACCTGGGTGTTGGGGGTAAATTCATTCCCCAAGCGTTCGGCTTGCGAGTACATCAGCAGCATGATGGAGGCCTGCTTTGGGGCGTTGGCATCAAGCTGATCGAACAGCGCGTGCAATGCTTCTTCATCGCCAAGCAACGCGGGATTGATCCGCACGGCATTCACTTTTTTTGGTTTGCTTTCGCGCCCTTGTTCAGTGGAGCGTTCAATCAGCCCTTTTTCCTCCAATGCCACCAGTTGAGAATAGAGATTTTCCGCGCCAACTTTCTTTTTCAGAAAGGCGACCGTCACCCCTTTTGGGTGGTCGCTCAGTGCCGTCAGGATTGCGGCTTGGCGCGGAGCCGAACGGCGCAGCTCGGCGATTTCCTCCACCACACCGTTGTGGGCCAGCATCACCCGCTGCGACGACTCGGGCGACATCCCTTGCGGAAGCATGGAGCGGAGCGTTTCGCCGATGGGGGAAACGTAATATTCCGACATCCAATCGGCAAAGCGGAGCATTTCATCGTTGAACAGCGGCTCGCTATCCAGCACGTCGCTAATTGGTTTCACCCCTTCGACCGTGGTTTCGCTCACCTCATCAACAATCACCCCGGTCATGCTCCGTTTGCCAAACGGAACCGTGACCCGCACGCCGATATGAGCCGAATCGGCAAAGTGATCGGGAACCGAATAGGTGAAATTTTTGAAAATGGGAAGCGGAAGCGCGACGTGAACGAATCGGGACATGGTGGTTGAGAATTGGGTTTTGGAAATCGGTTCATGGGCAAGAGGTGAGTAGCACCCCTCCCGCGCTGTTCAGTTCGTATCTGTTACCGTGTCGCCAATCTACAAAAAGTGGATTGCAGGGAAGCTGCTCACCTTGTAGGTTGTCAACCATGTTCAAATTGCCCGTTTTATCTGTTGCTGCGGCTCTGCTGTTTGGTGCGGTTCCGGCGGTTGCCCAGCTGGCCGACTCCACCACAGTAATGCCGATGCAGCCAGCACTGGCCGTTACTGGGGTAGTCTCCACCAGAGTCCAGCAGCCTGCCTTATCCCCTTCCCCTGCCAGCGATACGGCAACTTCGCAAGCCGTTGTGGCCGACACCACTGCCAGCACTGGGGTCAGCACCGCCGCCAACGTCAAACTCCGTGGTGATGCCCCCCCCGATAAACCTGAGCCAGTGATTGATTCGGCAGCGGAGTTTATTCCGTTTCGGCAGTACACGTTTGCCGGCAACCAGCGCTACACGGTGGATGCCTCGCTTCCGCGAAGGACATCGAAGATCAACCCGATAACCACTACCGCATTGGGGGCTGCGTACGGCGGATTGATTTATGGCCTGCACGTTCTGCAAAGCAACGCATGGTGGAAGGACAACCGCCAAGATTTCCATATCCAAGATGACTGGGACTACGCGCTGCAAGTTGATAAAATCGGGCATACGTACGGCGGCTACTACATGTCTTACATTCTGGGTGAAGGGGTGCAGGGGTGTGGGTTCAGCGTGACAGCATCGCGATGGATAGGCGCAGCATTAGGCTTTTTATATCAAACGTATGTGGAGGTTGAAGACGGCTACGGTCCACAATGGGGATTTAGCCCAACCGATTTCGCGGGTGATTTTTTGGGGGCAGCGTACTTCATCACTCAGCATTATGTTCCCGCGCTGGAGAACTTCAATCTGAAGTGGGAATACGTTCCGGCCCAATGGGTTGGGGAACGCTCGATACGCCACCCAACGGCGGTTGTGGACGACTACAACAGCTCCACATTCTGGCTTAGCGCGAACGTCCATAACCTGCTTCCCGACAACCTGAAACCGTACTGGCCAAGCTGGCTAAATCTTGCACTTGGCTACGGCGTGCGCGACATCAGCTACGACGACCCCACGCTGGGCACTGATTTCCAGCTGCCAAAACGGCGATTTATCATCGGGCTGGATTACGACTTTGTGCGGCTGATGCCCGACGGCCCAAACTTCTGGAACTGGGTTCGGCAGGGAATGAACTGGTTCAAAATTATCCCCGCCCCCGCCATTAGCTTTGGCGACGAAGGGACGCGGTTCTATCTGCTCTATCCGTTCAAGTTTGATGTTGGCGGGGTGAAGTTTTAGTCGCCCCCCAGCAGGGGTGGGTCATAGTCATATTACCGTTATTAACACACCAATGCCCGGCAGCACCGCAAGAAGTGCTACCGGGCATTGGTGTATCAGGTATGCTGGTTGAAAAAACTATCAGGGACTTTCACCCACACGGATACCAAGATTGCGACATCCTAAAAAAACACTACGGGGTGGCGACCTTTCCCTAAAAAACTGCTGGAGGTACAGAAGCAGGTTTTTCTGAGGAAATTCAGGTTAGGTCGCCACCCCGATGATGTTGTTCAGCATCCATTGCTACTGGAAACTTGCAGGAGATACAGGCAAGAAGTCAGTTAGCAAGGGCTGATGCTGTGGCTTATCAGGCAGCATAGGAGGATTGCCATGAAAGCCGTTTGCGTTCCAGTGCGTAGTCAATCGGTGTTGCCGCAGGCTTTTGGATCCCATTGTTTGTGTAGAGGAAGGATCCAAGTCCGGAGCAGAGCCAAGGTACAGTCGGTACGCCAGAGGATGGCGCAACCCTGCCCCGGAAGCATCAGGTAGCAGCAGTGGTGAATACTGCTAACCAACCTATGCCGTTCGGGCAATCCCGATTATTGGCACTTGAAGCGCAATGTGCTGGTATGTCAAAAAAGAAATCAACCTAAAATATTTGGATTCAATAGTACTCAGTGTATTGATAGGCCGCTACCGCGAAATCACAATTTTTCCGCCGCCAATCATCACGTTGCTGCTGTTGATTCGTAGGATGTAGGTTCCGGTTTTCAGCTGGGAAACATCCAAGGCGGTAATTTGTTCGCCTTCTTCTGTTAGCTCCATCTCCTGCCGAATAACCTCCATTCCCTGAATATCATGTAGCGTCAACGTCACGATGCCGGCGGAGGGGGCTTGGAATGTTACTGTGGCAATTGCCGAGCTTCTATCCAGCCGGACGGTGGTGCGGCCAATCATCGCGCCGGTTGTTATCCCCTGAAGCTGCCGCCCCAGGTCGTCGCGTAGTTGCTCGGCCATTGTGTTGTCAACCACTCGCCACGTGTTCCCTCCATCGTCCGAGACCATGGCATAACCGCCGTTGGTCGAGATCGAAATCTGTTTTCCTTTTCCTGTGTTGTTCGGTTGCGCCACCCCTGCAATCGTGATAACACCCAGGGCAATCAGCGAACAAGCAAGTAGTCTGATGGAATTCATAGGAATCAAGAATTGAGTGATAAAAAAATCTTACTGGCGTGCGGCGCGGCGTGCGCGAATTCTCTCGCGAATCCGATCCAGCTTCGCACTTTTTGCTAACACTGCTGCGGTGCTTACGGTACTACCCGTTGCGCTGCTTACGGTGCTTCCGCTTGTGCTGCTTTGCGCTGGGTCAACAAATGTGCTTTGGCAGGTTCCGCTGGCAAATTCTGTTGTGAACTCTGAATCATCCAAGTTTACAACAAGCGTTCCCGCAACTGGCAGTTGAACTGTGTAGTTGGCAACGCCCCAGCTTTGATCGCCACAGATCGAGAATTGCGTGCTGTTGCCGCTGCCGGTGCGGTTCACGTAGTTCGGGCGATACACCGGAACATTCTGCACCGTAGGTGTTGGCTGGATAAATCCAAGCAGCGCGGCCTTGCTTACCGCCGCCTGCGACAGCATCCCGTGCAGTGTTGCGGTTGACATCAGATCAACCATGCTGGAGCCGCTGTCTCCAGAAATCACAATCGGACTCATCTGAAGCTCTTTCTGGCCATTGCCAGTTGCCCAGACCAGAATATCAGTGATAATATCTGAACCCTTATTCTCGCCAACCTTTGGTATCGTTACTGTCACCGGGTAGGTGCCAACAAGCTGCGCG
>JADZEY010000055.1 GCA_020850315.1 Armatimonadota bacterium
GCGATGGCGACCGCCCACGCCGCAATTTCGGCGAACGGAGCTTCGGGAAACGCGACGACGACCGCCGACCATTTGGCGACCGCCCGCGCCGCGACTTCAACAACGACCGTGGCGGCGACCGTCCGCAACGCAACTTTAACAAAGGGTTTGGCGGAGGGCGGCCAGGAGGAGGGAAAAAATTTGGCGGCAAACGATAACCCGATCAACCACACCACACTATGCTGAACGTTGGCGACATCGCCCCCGACTTCACCGCAGAAGATCAAGACGGCGCAACGCACCGCTTGAAGCAGTACCGTGGCCAAACGGTGGTGCTCTACTTCTACCCAAAAGATTTAACCAGCGGCTGCACCACGCAAGCTTGCGACTTCCGCGACAACCTAAACCGGCTGGCCGCACACAATGTGGTGCTGCTTGGCGTTAGCCCCGACAGCGTAAAAAGCCACAGGAAATTTGCCGACAAGGAATCGCTGAATTTTCCGTTGCTGGCCGATCCCGAGAAGGAGATTGTGAACCGATATGGGGTTTGGGTGGAGAAAAGTATGTATGGCCGGAAGTACATGGGGGTGCAGCGGACGACGTTTATCCTTGACAAGCGGGGTAGGATCAAGCATATCTTCCCGAAAGTAAAAGTGAACGGCCATATCCAGGAGGTTTTGGATGCGCTCGCTGATTGATACCCACGCCCACTTGTACGTTGGCCGCTTTGCCGAAGACATCGAGCAGGTGCTGGCACGCGCAACCGAAGCTGGCGTGGAAGCAGTGGTGATACCGGCAACCAAGCCGCAGGAATTTGAACCAGCGTTGCAACTGGCCAAGCGATTCCCGCAGATTCATGTTGCCATTGGGGTTCACCCGCACCACGCGGCAGAGGTTGAGGATAGCGACCTTGACCATGTTCAGGAGCTACTGCAACAAGGGTGCGGGATTGCTGTTGGCGAGATTGGTTTGGATTACCACTACGACTTCGCCCCCAGGCCGCGCCAGCACGAAGTGTTCCGCAGGCAACTTCGGATTGCAAAAGCCGTTGGGCTTCCGGCGGTGATTCACAACCGGGAATCGGATCAGGACTTGCTGCAGATATTGGAGGAAGAACAGGATGGCAGTGTACGATTCCAGCTGCATTGCTTCAGCAGTGGGCTGGATGTTTTGGAACGGGCCGTGGGATTGGGGGGGATGATCTCCTTCACCGGAAACATCACCTTCAGCAAAGGGGCACTGGATGATGTTGTGCGGGCCGTTCCTGAAGACAGAATCATGGTTGAAACTGATGCCCCCTACATGACCCCGCTCCCACACCGTGGCAAGCGAAACGAACCAGCATTTGTGGAACTGGTTGCACAAAAGATGGCCGAACTTCGAGGCACGACTTTACAGGAAATTATGACGACGACAACAGCAAACGCCAAGCGTTTTTTTCAACTGATGCTACTGCTGATCCTGGCTTGCGTGCCGGCAGCAGCGAAGCAGTCAGCTGATAGCAGACAACAGCCGCCTGCTGATATTTCTCTACCCACCCCTTCCCTTCCTGCATCCCCGGCAGACTCCGTTGCTGCCCCGGCAAAACCTTCGGAGCCATACGAGAAGTGGTTTGGTTTTGGCGGGCATTTTGCTTCCACCTCTATCATCAGCGGGTCGCTTACCGATGCCAACGCTGTTGCCGGCTACGGCATCTGGCTAAGCGGCACACCGTTCCGTAGTTGGGATGTTCATTGGTTGCAGCTGGATATTACCTACACCCAAAGCCGCAACACCATCCTGTACGACACCAATTACACGAACAGCACAGGGAAAGAATTTGCCCCACCAAACGACCACCAGCAGTTTGGGTTCAATTTCCGGTTCACCGGCAACCCGATGTCGGTGATTAACCTTCATGCCTCGCTTGGGCTAACCTACTTCCGTAATTCTTACGGGCTAGAGGAATGGCTGATAAATGAAGTCCGCGACACCAACTACACAGCATTTGTGGAAACAGGCTTGGGCCTTAGCGGGTCGTTCGGGATTGCGATTAATATCAAAACACCCTACGGCATTGTTGCCCCAACAGCGGAATGGTATGTCTCGAAAATCATGTCCGAGCGGACGCTGCCTCGCCGAACTGCGGAATTTTTCCTGAGCCAGCCGCGGCTTGGGTTGCTGTTCTACCCGGCGTTCAGCAAGCTGTTTTAACTGCAAGGTTTGCGCAGGAATTGAAAGGGGAATCAACAGATGGTTGTTGATTCCCCTTTTCGTCAGTGGTCAGTAGCCAGTGGTCAGTGGTCATTCACTTCACCCTTCACCCTTCACCCTTCATCCTTCACCCTTCACCCTTAAATCATCCCCGGCGTAAGCTCGGCAATCACGCGGTTGCTTTTCAGCATCTCGTGTTCTGCCGGGTCCCACTGGCTGAAATCCCCTTTGCGGCGGAAGGGAATAAATCCTGCTTGGCTGATGCAATGCTCCATCGAGTTTGCGTTCATCTTGTAGGTGGTTCCACTTGCCGAGACCACGTTCTCCTCGAACATCACCGACCCGAAGTCATCGGCACCGTAGTACAGCGCGGTCTGGCCGATGTCGGGGCCTTGTGTCACCCAGCTGCACATGATGTGCTGGATGTTATCGAAGAATATCCGCGCAATCCCCTGCACCCGTAGGTAGGTGGCCCCGGCTTGGTCAAAGGATTTGATTTTCTGCCCGGGCCCTTTCTGGTAGGGCCATGTGATAAACACCATGAAGGGGGAAACCTCATCCTGCAACTGGCGGATTTTGGCCATGTGCGCGAACTTGTCGCGGGTGGTCTCCCCCATCCCGTACAGCATCGTCACCGATGCCTTCATCCCCATGATCCCCACCTGCCGCATCACCTCTAACCACACCGCCGAACGGCTTTTTTTGTAGCTGACCCGCTTGCGAACCCGATCCACCAAAATCTCGGCACCGGCACCGGCAAAGGTGTCTAAACCGGCATCGCGCAGAGCCTGCAACACGCTGGTGATTTCCTGCGGGGTTTTGTTTGGGCACAGCCCCAACACCTCGTCGGCACTGAAGCTGTTCTGTTGGATTTGGGGCCACTCGCTTTTCATCCAACGGAGCAGACTGGTGTAGTACTCCAGCGGCAGATTGGGGTTCACTCCCCCCTGCACCAACGCTTGCACGCCATCGCCATCGGCAAGCTCATCCATTTTTTCGCGGAGCTGCTGGCGGGTAAGGACGTAGCCCTCGTGGTGGCCTTTGCGCTTGGGGTCATCGCTGCGGTAGAAACCGCAGAAACCGCAATCAACGTTGCAAACATTGGTGTAGTTGATGTTGCGGGCAATGATGTAGCTGACCCCGCCGCCGGGGTTCATCTTCTGGCGGATGTTGTTGGCCACCTCGCCAATGTCGGTAAGCTCGGCTTCTAAATAGAGGCGTTCGGCATCGTGAAGGCTGATGCGGCGGCCAGCATCGGCGCGTGCCAGAATCCGGTCAACGCCGTAGCTGCGGTTGTACGGGACAACTTCCGGGACAAATTTCCCGAAGGTGTTGATACCGTTCTGCGGCGCGTGCGGCGTTGCGAACTCCACACGGGCATCGGGAAGCAATCGCATGTTGCTTGCCAACCGGAAGAACTCCTGCATCCCGTACCAAGCGGATTTGTTGAGGTTGAATTGGATCCGCTCATCCAAATAATCCGCTACCTGGGCCAGTGGCATATTCTGCTGCGCGGCCCACTCCTCGATAATCTGATGCTTGCGGGCAATGCCATCCCAAAACCGCCGGTTGATCCGCTCCACCAATTCCGGAGTAAGCACCCCCGGCTGCGCGGCCCAGACAGCAAAGACAAACGGCTCGCCGGTTAAGCGTTTCCAAGCGTCGGCAAGGTCGTGGCGATACTTGAACTGCTTCGATTCGCGGAAGGCGACATCGGCAATCAGCAGCCCGGCATCGCCCCCCCGGACGTTTGCCGGAATCTCAGGGCCGGGCATCCGAATAAACGGGATGTCCCCTTTTCCCACCGAGTCCATGAAAATTTTTGCCAACACCACCGAGGTCCGGCTGGCGTTATCAATGAACAATCGCTGGACGCTATCCAGCGGAACCTGGCTGACAATCACCACCGACTCCACCCTGCCGTTTGCGCCGATGCAGGGGCCGGGTACAATCTCCAGCCCACCGATTTCGGCCACGGCCGCCACCGGCAGCAGCGCGATGTCGGCTTCGTGCTCGGCCATTCGGCGCGCCCCCTCGCTGGGGATCACATATTCGAAGTTGAACAGTTCATCCTCGGCCATCTCCACCGTTAGCGGAAGTGAGTTGAGGAAGTCGGCTGCGACCACGCGCAATTTTTTTCGGGAAGGTGCAATCGTTGGCATGGGATAGTCTCCGTTCTGTGGCATTGCTGAAATCATTGCTGCTCGGCAAGAATCGTTGCTGGGCTTATTTCGCGGAAGGCTGCGTCCATCGGGATCGGAATCCAGCGGGACTCCACGATTCGGCTATGGATCAGTGCCGGAAGGATTCCCCCCCGCTGCTGCGCTGTCGAGGCAGCAAACACCGGAAGCGACGGCTGCGCAGCGGCGGCGGCATCTCCAAACGCTTCATCGGAAAGCAGATCGTCCACGGCGATGGTGGGGTCAATCATGTTTGCGCCGTAGCTCAGTGCCACGAACGCTTCCTCGCTGGTAATCAGCGACGGGGCAACGGCAAGGTGGGGGATGGTATCAAGGAACATCCGCGCAATGGCCGCCACCCGAAGCGACTGCGCTGCGGTTGGGGCCGCCAAGTACCATTCGGCCACGTTGTTGTTTTGGATCCCCATCGGCACAAACTGAACGAAGCCATGCGTCTCATCCTGAAGCTCACGAATCGCCTGAAGATGCGCGGCATATTCCGCAGGGCGATCCTTGACGGTGTAGAGCATGGAGGCCCCGGTTTTCAGCCCGGCGATGTGGGCGGCGCGATGCACGGCAATCCACTGCTGGAACGGAATCGCGCCGGCGGAATGGGCAGCGCGGAAGGTTGGGTCTGACAGCTCGGCCCCATCGCCATTGATGAACAGATCACCGCCGTTCATCAAGGCCTGGAGAGTTTCCTGGATGGAAACCCCGGCCCCATCGGCAGCATGCGCAACGATCCCTGCCGACAGGAAGAGCGTGGCCGGCACGGGGAGCAACCGCAGTGCCGATTGCAAGCTCAGCAGCGGATCCAAACCCGCAGCCAACGGGCCAACCGGACGCACAGCAACGCCTGTGACCCCGCCCTGCAATCGCTGGTCGCCGGCGCGCAGAAGCTGAAGTTCATCAAGCGTGGCAACGCGAATCGGGAGAAGGGCGCGGTAGTGGGCGTTGCGTCCGTGGCGGCGCTCGCGGGGGATGCGGGCAAGCGCAGCAACCGCCGCAAGGTCCTTCACCTGGAACAGCTCGCAGCAATCATCAACGCCGATTCGCTCCTCACGCTCGAGCAAGGAGCGGACGCGGGATATAAGTTTGGAGGACATGGGTTTTGTCAGTGGTCAGTGGTCAGTGGTCAGTGGTCAGTGGTCAGTTGCAAGGGGAATTGTTATTGGTCATTGGTCATTGGTCATTGGTCAGTAGTCATTGGTCAGTAGTCATTGGTCAGTAGTCATTGGTCAGTAGCGAAGAGGATATTCTTCATTCTTCACCCTTCACCCTTCACCCTTCACCCTTCATCCTTCACCCTTCATCCTTCACTCTTCACTCTTCTTTCCATTGTTTGCTGAGCTTCAGATCAATGTTCAGTTGGTTTAGCACTTTCTGGAGGACGAAGTTTATGAGGTCGTCGAAGGTGGATTGGCCGCTGTAGAAGCCGGGCATTGCTGGGATCAACGTTACTCCAAGCTCGGCAAGTGTCAGCATATTCCGCAGGTGGATAGCCGAAAGAGGGGTCTCGCGCGGGACAAGGATCAGCTGTTTTTTCTCTTTCAATATCACCCCTGCTGCATGGTGCATCAGGTTTTGGTCAATGCCGTGTGCGATGCTTGCAACGGTGCTCATCGAGCAGGGAAGGATCACCATCTGCTGGGGGCAGTTGCTTCCGCTGGCGAACGGCGCGTTGTAGTTTTGGTTATTCCAGACGACGACCCGCTCGGATTCTTCGGGGGTGGCATTTGGCAGCTGCCAAGTTCCCTCTGCCGGTGCCGTCACCTCCACTTCCTGCGCCAACACTTGCCGCGCGGCGTTGGACATGACGATGTTCACCCGCTGGTAGTAGCGTGGAAGTATTTCAAGAAGTCGCACCGCATACACCGCGCCGCTTCCGCCGGAGATGCCGACGGTGATGGAAGGGCGAGATGGCAGATGATCCGTCATGGTTTGGATATTGGAAACATGATTGTTCGCATTGCTGAAGTAATGCTGGAAGGATAGTTACTGCCGTCTTGTTGAACCACCCGCGCCCCCCCTTGATCTGCTGCAAGCAGCAGATCGTTCCCCCCAAGCCTGGGGGGAATGGCAAGACAGGTGCTGTATTCCCTTCATCCTTCATCCTTCATCCTTCATCCTTCATCCTTCATCCTTCATCCTTCATCCTTCATCCTTCATCGCCAGTAGCCATTCTTCCCCTTCTTCATCTTTCACTCTTCACTCTTCACTCTTCACTTTTCACTCTTCACTTTTCACTCTTCACTTTTCACCCCAACATAAATAAACGCTATCCCGCCAAACAACGATTCCTTTGTTGGGTTTTGGAATCCGGCTTGGTGCATCAGTTTCAAGAATGCTTGGCCGGCGGGGAAGGCGGCGGCGGTGCGATCCAGATACTCGTAGGCGGAACGTTTGCCGCTGATAAGGCCGCCGATGATTGGCCCAATTTTGCTGGTGTAGAAGCGGTACAATGCCCCAAACAGCCCGCGCGGTTGGCCGAACTCCATCACCACAATTCGCCCGCCTGGTTTCAGGACGCGGCGCATTTCGCGGAGCGCGGCGACGGGGTCGTCAACGTTGCGGATGCCGAAGGAGATGGAGGAAATATCGAACGTGCCGTCGGGGAAACGGAGGTTCATGGCATCGCCGACTTCAAAGCTGAGATTGGGCTTCTGGTTGTTGGGGCGCTGCTTGGCTTGCTGGATCATCTTGGCCGAAAAATCTGCGCCGATCACCCGCCCCTCCGGACCAACGGCATCGGCAAACCGGAGCGCGATGTCGCCGGTTCCGGTGGCAACGTCCAGCACCTGCGCGCCGGGGCGCACCGCAGCGCGGCGCACCAATCGGCGCTTCCACAGGCGATGCGTGCCAAAGGAAAGAACGTCGTTGCCGGCATCGTACCGCGCGGCAAGTTCCGTAAACATCAATCGAACTTGTTCGGACATGGAGGCTTGATAATTGTCCAGCGGGAACCAAATAAGGATCGGCGTTGCAGCAGTTGCCACCCACCGCTGGCAAACTTGCGGAATCCAATCGCGGCGAAGGTTTCCAAATTGCATCCCCCGTCACGCGCTTGCTTCGGCGGACTTCGGGACCCGCCCCACGAACATCTCGGCAAAGGCACAGAGCAACGCCAACGCAAGCATGTATTTCCACAACTCCAACCCGAAACGGGATTCGGTGATTGCTTCCCCCAGCCCGCCCCGGCCAGGCTGAAGCTGGCGAAGGTTTGCGGGATTGCTCATTCGCGCTCCAATCGCCTTTTGCAAGGCTTCTTCGGTCATCGGCGTTAGGTCGCTTTCGCCGCTTCCCATGTTGGCGGCAAACAACGCAAGCTCCTTCCCCGCAGCGCGTACCCGGTAGATTCCCGGCTCGGTTGCTGTCTCCACTTGGATGGATGCTCCCGATGGATACTGCCGCACCGGCACAAACTGCTCGATGGTGTTCGGCCCAACCACACTCACCTGCCCCGGCAACTGCGCCCCCGCCAGCGGGACGGTGATCGGTTCGCCAACGGTTCCTTGCGGGAAGGGGTCGGAGGTTGCCCCAACGTACAACGCGCTGCGGAGCGCGATCGGCACAAAAATTCCGCGTGTTGCCACGCTGCCCCAAGCCCCGCTTGGTGGCGCGCCAACGTACACAATCCGCCCACGCCCGCGGCGGAACTCACTCATAAACGTGCCGCCGCTTGTTAGCCGAATCACCCCTTCCCCTCCCGATGCCGGAAGCACCGTCGTCAGTTCGGGCGACTCCACCATGTTGCCCGGGTTGGCGGGATCGAACACACCGCTAAATATCGGATGCTCCTTCTGGACGCTGCCAAACGTGAGCGGGACCGATGGATCGGTGGCGGTGATTGGCGCGCCCAAACCGATTCCCAAACTGACCCCCAAGGTTGTGTTGAAATCATCGCGGTTGGTGGAAGGGCCGGCGTAGATCACCAATCCCCCGCCAGCTTCCACGAACTCGGCAAGCCGTCGCGCATCGGCTGCCCCCACCGGAGCATCGGCAAGGATGATCGTGGAGTACGCTCCCATATCCAACCCGCCAACTCCCCCCGGTGCCACACGGTCGGCAGTGATTGCGCCGCCGTACAGCCCAAACAGCAGTCCAAGCGGGGCTGTGTTTTCTGGGCTTCCGGCAATGGCAACACGCATCCGCTCAACCACGGGAAATCCAAACCACCGTTTGTTGTCGGAATCGAAATCATCCCCCTCCACTTGGATATGGCCGCTGACCAACCCGCTCCGTTTGGGCGGCGCGGAAAGCTCCACCACGGCACTCCCCCCGGCCTTCACCTCCACCCCCAATTGCGCCACGCGGTTCCCTTCGATGTACATGCTGACGGTTGCGTTCTCAACGTCGCGCTGGCCGTAGTTGCGGATCCAAGCGCGAAGCTCCACCGGGCGGTCGCGCTCGAACAGCGAGGTAAGCACGCGGATGGAGTCCAGCGCAAGGTTGCTTCCGGCAAGCCCCCGGTTGGTTCCGATGGGAAGCAGGTAGATGCGGGTGTCGCCGGTGAAGAGCTTCAGCGAATCGCTTCCGCCAAGCGCGTTGGATCGTTGGGCATCGGTGATGATGTAGATTTCGCGATTGATGTTTTCGGAGCGATCCAACACCGAGGCAGCCGCACGCAAGGCATCGTCCAGATCGGCGCGGCGGAAGTTCAGCCCCAGCCCGTTTACCACTTGGCGCAGCACCTCGCGGTTGCTGGTTGGTTGGGCGTTGATGGCGGCTTTCGGGTCGGTCATCGGGATAACATAGGCTTCGTCGTTTTCCTCCAGCATCTCCACAACCTCCAACGCGGCCTGCTTGGCTTGGGTGAAACGGGTTCCCTGGTCGTCGCGCAGGGTCATCGAGAAGGAGTTGTCAATCAGGATAACGGCAGTGGCCGCAGCGTGCGCACCGGGAAGCACCGACGAGCTTCGCAACGCGGGGCGGGCAAACGCAAGCACAGCAAAGATCACAAGCCCGATACGAAGCAGTAGCAGAAGAAGCTGCTTCAGTTTCAGGCGGCGGATGCGGCTTTTCTGAAGCTCCTTCAAAAAACGGAGCGAGGAGAAATCAACAGTGCGGAGCTTCCGCAAATTGAGCAGATGGAGCAGCAGCGGAATTGCTGCGGCGGCAAGGGCTATCAGAATCAGAGGATTAAGAAACGTCATAGGTGCGGCAATTATACAACCCAGCGATTGCTGCGGCAATGGTTGCTGGGCGCGCCCAATACCTTGCGACGGATTGCGCCCCGCTTCCCCCCATCTTGATTTCTTCTATTTTCGGCACATGGAATGGACACAACGGCAGATTACCTTGCGCCCGCGCTCGCGTGGGTTCCACATCATCACCGACGAAGTGTTGGCGGCGCTGCCCCAGCTTGGCGATTGCCGCGTTGGGTTGCTGCATCTTTTTATTCAGCACACCTCTGCATCGTTAGCCATAAACGAGGACGCAAGCCCCGACGTTCGGAGCGATCTTGAACGGCATTTCAACATCCTTGCACCCGAGCGCGCCCCCCACTACCGCCACACCGACGAAGGCCCCGACGATATGCCAGCACACATCAAAGCTGTGCTGATTGGGAGCGCGCTGACTATCCCAATCGCCAACGGGCGGCTGCTGTTTGGGACCTGGCAAGGTATCTACCTTTGCGAACACCGGAACCACGGAGGAGCGCGAACAGTGGTGGCAACGGTGATGGGGGCGGGTGAGTAGATATACTTGGGTGCGTTGAGATTGCGAGATGGTCTATTGAGTAGCTCCTGATGGATGAACTTGACCCCGACAGAATCAGGACACCGACGGCAACACCATCGCTCTCCACGTCCCAACGGGGCACACTACCATAGCCCAGGGCAACGCCCTGGGTTGCCCAAGCCAATCATACTCCAAGCCCTGAAAGGGCGGCACAACAATGTGACCACCACCTCCATGTGATGAACATGGGCTACAACGGCGTGTTGAATTGCCCCTTCAGGGCGTTGAAGTCGTTGGGGGATTGTGTTCCCAGGGCGTTGCCCTGGGCTGGCGTATGCTGCCCCTTCAGGGCGGAAGATGGATGTTCGCAATCTCATTTCACCCGAGTATATCTCCGCAAACGTGAGTGTTCATCCCTACTCTACTGCGGCTGCTTCCATCACCGCCACCTCAGTCACAAGCCCCTCCCGCCCCCTTCAACACGTTGATCGAAGGGGGCGGAATTGTTTTCATCGAGCCGCCGGGGTGGACCACCGCATTCTCCTTCTACTCCCCCACCACCGTCACCTTCACCGAAGCCTTGTGGCGGCCTTGCTCGGCTACCAGGAGGTAGATGCCGGCGGGAAGGCCACTGAGGTCTATCAGCTGAGTATAATCCCCTGCCCTGCTAACCTCTGCTGACGGGAACTCTCTGGCTTGCTCACCCAACATCGTGAACAATCTCACTTCCACTCTCCCTTCATCGCGTACTCCAAGCAGTAGCTCCGCACGCTCCCCGGCTGGGTTCGGGCGCACCCCAACGTGCAGTCTTGATTGCTCGGTACCCGGCGTGGCTTTCCCTTGTTCCGCCCGCCGTATCCGCACGGTTTTCCCAAGCCCGCCGGTGGTGTCGTATTGCTCGGCGGTGTGGAATCCTGCATCGAAGCTGTAGCCAGTGATTGTGGAGCTGACCTCCATCCGCATCCGCACAAACACCGCAGCCCCGGGCGATGCAACGCTTCCCACGGGTATCTCCACTTCCTCATCCAACGTTGTGTCACCAATCTGCCGGGCCGTTACCGTGTCGCCATGCCACACAACCGACGAATCGCTGACCCGCACAAGCTCTGTTATCATCCACACATCCGCTGGGCTGTTGCGCAGGCTGTCGAAGGCAAAGCCGTTCAGCCACGCCACAACATCATCGCTTCCAACAACCGTTCGCCCTATCGTCACCGTTCCGGTGTCCGTCTGGAATACTCCGCTTCGGGTGATGGTGGCAACATGCTCAATGGTCGTATCCAGTTTTGCTTCGGTTCCAAAAAATGTTGGCGGCAACCCTGGTTTCTTCGGGACTTGCGGATTGTTCGGCGGCGTTGGTGGCGTTGGTGTGAAATCATGGTGAAACCCGCCACCAATCTTGATCCCGCACTCGTTGCTTCCTATCAGATCAGGATTCCGCATCAATATCCCGTAGCTGTAGATCCGGTTGCGCGTTGCGGAGTTCTGGA
>JADZEY010000056.1 GCA_020850315.1 Armatimonadota bacterium
ACATACCGCAGATGCAACGGAAACACTACCTCCTGGTATAGGTTGAAATTTTGAACAGGGCCGGCAGGAGTAAAATCTTCTTTGGTGACATAGAGTACGGTATCGCGTTGCAGGGTATCTACCCCGGCAACCCGCTCGGTGGTGTTGTTCGGTAGAAAGTACTTCACCCCTTTCGCTATCTCATGGAAGACCTCAATCCTCTGAATGCCAAGCCCCTGAAGAAAATGCTTCATGGCTGATATACCGGCTTCCCCCCCCCTCGTACGATTCTCTCACTTCCCCGCAACCCCGTAATTTCCGCCATGAAACGATTCTCCAAACTACTTGGTATGGCCGTTGGCGCGGCTGCGGTGCTTGGGGTTGGTGGTGCGTTGTTCATCACCAAAACCGAGCGCGGGTTCCGGTTATTTCTGGATTGGATGTACACACAGAAATTCCCCGATGTCCCGCTGATTACTCCTGATTCGCTTGCGGTTGCGTTAGCAACCCGCACCCCACCGCTGCTGCTGGATGTCCGCGCTCCCGAAGAATTCGCCGTGAGCCGCTTGCGTGGTGCGCGCCGTGTGGATTCCGACACGCTTGCCGACCTGGATGAAATTGACCTTGCCGGAATTGATCGAGACCATCCGATTGTTGCCTACTGCTCAATCGGCTACCGCAGTGGGGTAATTGTCCGCCAGCTTCATGAATTAGGGTTCACCAACGTGCGAAATTTGTACGGTGGGATTTTTCTGTGGCACAATCAAGGGCGCGATCTTTGGGCCGGGGATAGCCTATCTGGTGATAGCCCCTCCGACAAAGTTCATCCCTACAATTGGATGTGGGGCCAGTTTGTGCAGTAGTTCTTTCGGCGTTGCGATACCCCCTTCTATCCAATTATCCTGTTGCGGGATTGGCTGCCCGCAGCAGGGGCAGGCAGCCGATCCTTTCCAAGCCAGCGACCCGCAGGCAGGGCAGCGCACAAACCGGTAAACGCTCATCAGCGGATGCCGATGGCAGCGGCGTGGTGCGGCGTGGTAGATCATCATTGCGGCTGGGGAGCTTGATCCACGGTTGCGGGCACTTCCTTTGCTGCTTCCGCATCATCATCATCGAACGCCTTCAGCAAGTCATCCAACGCTTGCATCCCTTTCGCCACGGCTTTCACCCCGGTCGTCACGGCTTTGGCTCCGGTTTTCACCACCTTCGTTCCGTTGTTCATCTGCTGGATTGCTCCGTTCAGCGTGGCATCAATCGTGGTAGCCGTTGGCTGTTGTTGGCTGGGCGGCTGGTTCAGCGGCTGGTTCGATGATGCCGGAGTATCTGCGGTTGGTTGCTCGGTGTTTTCGGTTTCCGCTGCATCAGTTGTGGGGTCTGGTTCGCTCTGGCTATCGGTGGGTGAATCTTCCATCTGCGAATTATGCACGGGCTGTTCAATCGCGGGTGTTTCGGTGGTGGCTGGTGTTGTTGTTCCGCTGCATTGGGCGGTTGCGCTGGGGGTTGTGGCGGCAAGCAATAGTGCCACCACAGCCGCAATCGGCCACACTGTTGGATGATGTTTCATCGCTGTCGTTCTCCGTTTTGTTGATGAGTTGATGAATAGTACCAAGCATGGCAAGCCTGACATCCGGCAGCACCATGCTGGGTTCATTGCTGAACACTGCATTAAGGTATCGGAGGGCGGTTAAAAAATGGGGGATGAGCGGTTACAGGAGAATCACAGTAATGAGTTTTGTGGTTGGGAATCGGCTGATGGAAGATGAGAGTTTCCATTTTTTCCATGTTGTTCGCAGTTCATCTTTTCCGATTGTCAGGTTCGGCTTCTGCGGTTGTCTATCCAGCACACGGGCAAACGGAACGGGCTTCAACAGCATCGCAGCACTTGCTTCGGGACGCGCCCAACCGCTCCGCCCAACTAACCACACAAAACATCCATGAGCATTTCATCAATCGCAGCCCGCGTGCTTGGCGTGGGGGGAATTCTTTTGTCCATTCTGATTCCGGCACTCACCCCTGCCGCGCTTCGGGCGCAGGAGCCAACCGAGAGGGCAAGCCAGGAATCAAACGGCGAAATTCGCGGAGTCATCATCAGTGCCGAGACCAAGGAGCCAGTGCCGGGCGCAACCATCACCATTCCCGACACCAAGCGGGGCGCGGTAAGCCACCGCAATGGGGAGTTCACGATTGACAAACTACGCCCAAGTGGATACAGCCTGAAGGTGACCTCGGTCGGCTACCAGCCGGTAGTAAGAACCGACATCATCGTCCGCCCCGACCGGATCACGCAGGTGACGATTGAGCTGCCAGAAAAAAGCACAGTTGGGCAAGAAGTCACCGTCACGGCGGGGTATTTCAGCGGGCGCGAGGAGTCAACAATCAGCACCGTGGCGATGAACGCCGAAGAGATCCGGCGTGCCCCCGGCTCGGCTGGCGACATCAGCCGCGTGCTGAACGCGCTTCCCAGTGTTGCCCGCACCGCCGACAACCGGAGCGACCTTGCCGTGCGCGGCGGAAGCCCCTTCGAAACCGGCTTCACTCTTGACAACATCCCCATTCCCAACATCAACTACTTCCCGCAGCAAGGCTCCAGCGGCGGCCCAATCGGCTTCCTGAACGTTGACTTTATTGATGGCGTGGAGTTCCAAGCCGGCGGGTTCGGCCCCGAATATGGCGACCGGCTTTCGTCGGTGGTGGATATCCACTACCGCGACGGGAACCGCGAGGAGTTAGAAGGGCAGATTGATTTGAACATGGCAGGGTTTGGCGGCTCGATTGAAGGGCCGATTCCGGGGAATGTTGGATCGTTCATGCTGAGTGGCCACCGCAGCTACTTGGATCTGATCCAGAGCGCAAGCAACTACGATGGCGCGCCCCGATTTGGTGACCTTCAGGGAAAAGCCACGGTAGATATAGACCAGAACAACAAAGTGACGTTGTTGGGGATTGCCGCGCTCAGCCAGTTCAACCGCACCTACGAAGAAGCACAAGACGACGGTAATTCATTCGGCGAACTACAGTCGTTGCAAACCACTGGCGGCGGGAACTGGCGTTCTATCTGGAGCGGCGTTGGTTTCTCCAACACCTCACTCTCCTTCAGCAGCACCAATTCCGACGAAGAATTTTTCCGCGCCACCAATCGCGAACGTTCCTACCGGAACAACTACGTGGAGTCGGCAATGACGCTTCGTAATCTGAACACTCTGGAGGTAGCCAAAGGGCAAACGTTGGAGTTCGGGATCGAGGCCGCACGCGAGGCCATGAACTACGATATGTACATAGGGCCCGACACGAACGGCGTTGGCGAAATCACCCCGGCGCTGGAGCTTATGAAGGAATACACCACTGGCAAGGGGGGGGCGTATCTTTCGCACAGTTGGACCCCAACCGAAGCCTTGACAACCACCGTTGGGATACGCGCCGAGTACTTCTCGGTCAACGGTGATGTCACCTTTTCGCCACGGGCATCGGTGCTGTACCGTGCCAGCGATCTGCTGAGTTTGAAAGGGGCATTTGGCATCTACCACCAGACGCTCCCGATGGCACTGCTGGCGCAGGATACACGGAACGAGGGGTTGCCCAGCACCCGCGCAACCCACTACGTTCTTGGCGCAGATTACATGCTTACCGACGACACCAAACTGACGGTGGAAGGATACGTGAAGCAGTACAGCAATCTGCCGATAGACCCGCAACGCCCAATGGTGTCGGTGATTGACGATGCCTCCGGCGACAGCAAGTTTGGGAACTACGGCACGTTGCTGGCCAATGGGGAGGGGCGTTCGCACGGGGTGGAGTTGTTGCTGCAAAAAAAGCTGGCGGAGGATTTCTACGGGTTGGTGAGTGCCTCCTACATCCGCAGCAGCTACCGCGACGCAAACGGCACCTGGCGCGACCGGATGTTCGACAACAAATATCTGTTCAGCATCGTCGGCGGATGGCGGCCCAGCAACTTGTGGGAGGTCAGCGTGCGGTTCAACATGGCGGGGGGAACGCCATACACTCCGCTGGACTTGGCCGAGTCGGCACGCCAAAACCGGACGATTCGCGACCAAAGCAAGTTCATGGCGGAGCGGTATCCCGATTACCACACGTTGAACGTCCGGGTAGATCGCCGATTTTTGTTCGATCGCTCCAACCTTGTGATCTACCTTAGCGTACTGAACGCCTACAACCGCGAAAACGTTGCCGACTACCACTGGAACCGAGTAAAACAGCAACCAGAAGCACAGCTTCAGCTTGGGCTAATCCCAATTTTGGGGGTGGAGTGGGAATTATAGATCGGGCCAGATTTTAACCTTGCAACTCCGGTAGATAATAACGAACATTGCGGTGTTGGTTATTCTTTACCGGAGTTGCTATGAAACTGAGATTCATCGTTGGGTTTTGCCTGTTATTTGTTGCTGTTGCTACTGGCATTGCGCAACGCCAAGACGTTCGCCTTTCCCCTGAGCCGCTGATTACAGCCCTGCCCAGCAACATTCGCATTCAAAGCGCAGCGACAGTTGGGTCTATCACACTTGCTGTTTGGGGAACAGTGGTTGCTAACGGCGATAGCTCTGTTCGCAACGTGCTGTGGAGCCAGATTATTCACGGCACTAAGCCAATGCAGGGAAAAGCTCTAACTGGCATCACAGCGAACCCTACGGATATGGTAAGCGTTTTCGGGTTGCGCGATCGTTTTCTTGTAGCATGGAATGAAAAGAGTGGTGGGGTGCATCTCTGCATTATTGACACCAATGGCAATGTGCTTATACCAGCCAAACAAGCGGACAAGATTGCAGGAATCAGTGATAATTTGATTTGGCTGCTTTATAGGAAGTCGGGGTATTTACTCATTTATAAAAATTATAATGCTGGGCATGGATTAGAAGCTGTTTCTCTGGACAATGATGGCAGCATAGCTACAGCACCACGGACAGTATTTACTGAAGGGGTCAACGATGTTATCGTAAATTCTCACACACCTAATCTTGCAATAATTCGCACAAACATTGGAGGAAGGATTCTTTATGCTGATGGAACACTTGACGAGCGAATCATTCCAGCCGAGCGATTAAGTGCAATGCCAACCATTCAACCTGACGCATCATTATACTGCATTATTAAAGATACTCTCTATAAATTCAAACATTATTTTGACGCTACTCCAGAATGGAGACGGCGGGTATTATTGGTTGATGTCATTAGCAATGCTTATGTAATCACCCATAGCTCAGAAGATTCTTCCATTAATATCATATATGCTGCTCACACTACTACGCCTATAGATAGTAAAAGTTATGCTGATGAAGTCCGGCAATATCATATTAACCTTACAGATGACAACGATACTACCACTACACTATCTTCGTTCACTATCCCATCATCAAGTCAAAATTCATACCCTAAATATGCTTATGTTGAAAAATGGATAAATCAAGCATATAGAATCAGCATTGTTTATGATTTTTATTTTATCACAGGCAATAAAAAAATTACAGATAAATTACTTTATGAAGTAATAATGGTTGATAGTATAGGGTTATCAACTGCACCACTATTGTTACGCAAGGATTCCATACCATCACCTATCAGGGCAACATCTTCTGCTACCACAATTACTCGAGAATCATATATAGACTCAAGCACAGTTTTTCTTCCTGAAAAGCAAATAGAATTGAATGTGTCTATGGACACGTACCATAATAACATACATCAGGGCGAACCTATTTTAACGTTATTAAATGGAAAAATTCTTTTAACATATATCCAAGAGAATTATTCAAGAATCCCATTGAGTTTTGAATTGCTGACAAAAGATGATGGTCTTCAAGATTCTATGATTTTTCTTCCTCAGCTAAATTCCACAACAACACCTACAGCAAACGAATTCACTGATCGGCACTGGGGGATTCATCGTAATGTTGGGCAAGGAATGTTAATCGAGTCTGATGGCACATATAAGCCAAGGGAATCTCACAGTGGCGATATGCAAGAGAGTACAACCAACACATATCGTTTTTTTCTTCCCTCAGATACTGGATGGAAAAATGTTGGAAGCATCACTGGCAATTACATAGACAACAAGCATGTAGCCCCATATCTCAAATACGTAGCCACATCATCTATAATCAATCATCAATGGGGACTTGGGATGTCAGGTGCTATGCAAGCGTTCAGTAAGGATTATGAAATGTCCCGGGCTGTTGTTTTGGTAAACGACACAGAAAATACCATTAGTACAATCGCTAATGTGCCTAACACAGGAATTCATCCAGCCGATGATAGTTTAGAGGCTATTATTCCAATAGATCGAAATTCATTTTTTGCAATTTTCTCTTCATCTATTACTAAATACCATGATAGTATTATTGTTTTTGATAAGGATATACAGCAACGTCCTTATTCTACCTACTGCATGGCTGCAAATGATGTTTTCCTACGCTATTATCATCCACAAGCGGATACAACAACCATTGTTATTGAAAGCTATGATTCTACACTCCAACTTCAAGCGTCAGTAAAAATTCCTGTGTTAAAGCAATTCCCCCATTTGGCTTTTACACAGAATCCTACCGATAAGTCTATTGCAATATTACAAGCATGGGACAGCGGGGTTGTTGCAACGATTTTGGATACGAATCTTTCCCCTTTTAAAGATACTGTCACCAATGTCGAATCTGTAAATATGGCTGTAAGCCACGGACATAGTTTAGCAACATTCATTAGCGGAGTATTTCGGAATGATAGCCTCATCGTTGTTTGGGAAGATTATCGCAATTATATAGCGGATATACATGGTACTACTTGGATAAAGCCAGCCTCGATGCTCCCTCAAAAAATCAATAACGAAAACCCGCCTGATATTCCCAAAGTAGATTCTGCGGTAGCTCATACATGTTTTCCGAACCCAGCAACTAATTTTCTAACAATTAACAACTCTGCAGATCACGATAACATTATTAATCTTCAAATAATTGATCTTTTTGGACAGCCTGTCCGACGCTGGCAAGAATATGTACACAAAGGAGAATACCAGCTTGTGGTTCCTTTGCAGGGTCTATCGGCTGGTTACTACGCAATACTTGTGGATAATAACGCTACCATTACAACATTCCCATTTATTGCTTTAGGATCACAGTAGCAAAAAAACACTTTGGTTTCTTATGATGCCTCTAACTACCTATCCCATAAACACGAATGCGACTACTACCTTTTTTCGTTCTATCACTGTTCTCGTTCCCCTTAATCCAAGCCCAACCCCTTGGTCCACTAAATACAACCCCCGATCCCCGAACTTCGGTGCTTGGTAGTGTGCAGTCCGCAAAGGTGGGCGATGCAACGGCGTGGGGGTCGAATCCAGCAACCATTGCTGATAGCTCCACGGTTGGCGCGTTCCTTTCTAATCGGAATGCCCCGTGGATCAAGGATGGATCTGGATACTCGGAAGTTGGCTTTTGGTGGAGCAACCGTAGCTACGGCGCGGTCAGCATGAACTATTCCCATCTGAATTTGGGTGAGCTTCAGCAGGTGTTCCACAACGGCCAAGCAGGGGCTAAGGTCCGCAGCTACCATAACCTTCTTTCTGCAACGTTTGCTTCCCCTTCCATTGAAGGTTTCCGGGTAGGAGGAACGGTGAAGCAGTTCACCACAAACACCCTTGCCGTGCTTGCAAGCGATAGTGGCACTGCCAGCCTGCCAGTTCATGCAAGCGGAATTTGGATTGACGTTGGCGCAACCTACCAACTTCCACTAACGCTGCACGGCAATGCCGAAGGGCCACTGAGTTTTGGCGTTGCAGTGCGTGATATTGGTGGGGAAATGATCTACGATGAACCCTCCATTCGCACGCCAGTTCCAGCATGGCTGAATCTTGGGGCCGCACTCACTATACCTTTCCCAGAGTTTGAAGGAGCGTTCGTGGTCGGCATCGGCACATTGCTACAGCTTACCAGCGTTGACAATCAACCCAACCCCATCGGCGATAACCGCCAGAACCAAGTGGATGCGGGCTTGGAGCTTCAAGCCTACGGCCTATTGCTCCGTTTGGGATTGCACCACCAGACCGCCGATGATGCTTACGCGCAGGCCGCGACGCTAACCCCCCGCTACGGTTTTGGGCTGAATCTGCCGATGTACCGGCTTGGTATCAATGCCCCGATGACCCTTGATTTCGACTACGGGCTGCTGCCACTGAACCCACGAGCCTCGTTTACCACCGAACAGAATGTCCACGCCCTACAATTACGGATGTCGTTCCTGTTGTAGCGGAGGAGCATGCCAAGTTTCGCTTCATAGAAAGCTGCTTATCTACCGCATCCCAAGCCGGGGTTTGTTGATGCCCAGGGTTTTCATCTGTTTGCTGAGGGTGGAGCGGTCAATCCCTAACTCGGCAGCGGCTTTGGTGATGTTCCATTCGTTCCGATCCAGCACCTTCACCAACTCCTCCTTTTTGGTTTGTTTGGCCAGCTGCTGCACGTCGCCGTAATCCCGAACAACGGAAAGGTCGTGGCTGCGGGAGGAATCGTTGCGATCCAAGACGCGGGCCAAATCGGTGTGTTCGATAAGCTCGCCAGGGGTCATCACCGCTGCGGCTTCCGTCAGGCGGCGAAGCTCGCGGACATTCCCCGGCCAGCGCTGCCGCTCCAGCATATCAATCGCCGAGTCGCTGAAGCGTTTTGGCCCCATGTCGTTTTTCTTGGCAAACCCAGATAGGAAGTGATTGGCAAGCGGGGCAATATCCTGGCGCCGTTCCCGCAGCGGTGGGATGTGAATCTCGATTCCCCGCAGCCGGTAGAGCAGATCCTCACGGAACACCCGTTCGCTTACCGCCTCCAGCAAATCGCGGTTGGTGGCCGAGACTATCCGAACATCAACCTCCTCGGCCTGCACCGAACCAAGCCGGCGAACAGTTTGCGAATCAATCACCCGCAAAAATTTCGATTGAAGTTCAATCGGGAATTCGCCGATCTCATCCAGAAACAACGTCCCCTGGTGTGCGGCTTGCACCATGCCGGGCTTCACATCCACAGCCCCGGTGAACGCCCCTTTGGTGTGGCCGAACAACTCACTCTCGAACATTGTGGCAGGGATATTTGGCACATCCAACACCACAAACGGCTTGTTCTTGCGGGGGCTCATTTTGTGAATCGCGCTGGCAAGCAAATCCTTGCCAACCCCGGTTTCCCCTGTTATCAGCACCGAAATCATGGAGCGGGCGCACAGCGCGGCCTCGCCGATAATCCGTTGTAGGTCGGGGCTGTTGCCAATGATTCCGTACTGGCTTGCGTCCCCCGCGTGTTCCTTCCCCGCCCGCAACTGATCCACCACGGCGTTGATTGCCGACAGCAACTCGTTCGCGCCAGAACCTTTGTAGATGTAGTTGGTGGCTCCGGTCTTCATTGCTTGCACCACAAGGTCAATGGAGTTCTCCCCCGTCAGCATAATCACCGGAAGTGTGGGGTGGAACCGGACGATCTGCTCCAATGTCTGTATCCCCCCCATCCCCGGCATCCGCATATCAAGCAACACCAACTGGATGGCGTTGACCTCGGCTCCTAACAGTGTCAATCCTTCCTCACCACTGCGGGCAGAGATGGTGCGGTGCCCCACCCGTTTCAGCAGTTCGCCAACAGCTTCAAGGAAGTTGGGGTCGTCGTCAATCAGTAAAATGTCGGGCCGGGAAACAGCCTGCGTGTTGTTCATCATTGGGTTCCTCTGCAAAGAAATAATTGGGGCGCACACGTTCGTGCAGTGCAAAATGCAGCCGTTGCAAAAAGCGTGGCCAAAAGTACAAAGTTGGCGGGAATTGCCGCTGGGTGCAGCGGCTTCAGCGATAGCAAGAATCGTACCGGACAGCACCTCACTTCTGCCTTGCCCCGTTCCCTCCTTCTTCATTCTTGCTTACTCCATCCTGGCCTCCCCTCCACCCACCACATTGTCGTAAACATTATCGCTTCGTAAAAGCAAAAAAAAATCATTGCATGAATATGCAAATCAATGTATAATTGTGCATGATTATTCAATCACCCCAAGTTCGCATTGGCATTGCTGGCGCATCCGGCTACTCCGGCAGCCAGTTACTGAGATTGCTGCTGCGGCACACCGGGGTGGCCGTTGGCCCGCTGTTTGCCAATTCCTCCGTTGGCGCAGCTGTGGCCACGCTTCACCCCGATTTATCTGGCAGGGTTGATGCCACATTTGAACCCTGGGAAATTGAGCAAGCAAGCAGGTGCAGCCTCATCTTTCTTGCTCTACCATCCGGCGAAGCCTTGCCGTTGTTGCCTTTGTTGGCTCAACATGGAGTGAAAGTGATTGATCTTGGCGGCGATTTCCGGCTGAAGAATGCCGCCAACTACCAACAGTTTTATCGGCGGGATCACACAGCACCGGAGTATCTATCCAAAGCGGTCTATGGGTTGCCAGAATGGAACAGGGCCGAGATTGCAGCGGCGCAGATAATCGCTAACCCGGGCTGCTATCCAACAAGCATCCTGCTTCCGCTGCTTCCGTTGGTTGCTGCCGGGGTGATTGATTTTGATTGCATAATTATTCACTCCATGTCGGGAACAACCGGAGCGGGAAGGTCGGCTTCGGCCGAGCTTTCGTTCAGTGAGGTGGCGGGGAACGTGAGGGCGTATCGGGTGGGGGATCACCAGCATATCCCAGAAATTGAACAAGCATTGCAGCAGGTTGCGGGAAGGGAGGTCACGGTGACGTTCACCCCACACTTGCTTCCGGTGGAGCGCGGAATACTGACAACCATGACGCTGGCATTGCGCCGCCCGATCACCGCGCCAGAGCTTGGCGAACTCTATCGCCAACACTATTCCAACGAACCGTTTGTCCGTTGGTCGCCCGATCGCATCCCCGATTTGCGCGGCGTGGTCGGCACAAATTTCATTGACATTGGCTACCGCGTGGACCCACGAACCGGGCGGCTGACGCTGATGTCGGCGATTGACAACCTGCTGAAAGGTGCTGCCGGACAAGCCGTGCAGAATATGAACATCCAACTTGGTTTTGATGAAACGGAGGGGCTACTATGAAACCAGAAATCGTCCACATTGAAGGGGGGATCACCGCCGCGCCGGGATTCCGTGCCGGTGGCGTGCATTGCGGAATCCGCCGCCGCAAGCTGGACCTTGCGTTGCTGGTCAGCGACCATCCCGCAACGGTTGCGGGGGTGTTCACCACCAACAAGGCCCAGGCCGCACCGGTGCTGGCAAACCGCATCCAACTTCGCCAAACGGAAACGTGCAGGGCCATTGCCGTCAACAGCGGCGTTGCCAACGCTTGCACTGGCGAGCGTGGGCTGGAGGATGCCTGGCGAATGATCCGCCACACCGCCGCCGCGTTGGACCTTCCCGAAGATCAAGTTCTGGTATCCAGCACCGGGGTGATTGGCGAGTATCTGCCGATGGAAAAAATCACTGCCGGAATCGCCCAGCTTGCGCCGCTGCTTTCCGCCGAAGGCGCGCACGATGCAGCGTTGGCGATTATGACCACCGACACCTGCCCGAAAGAATACGCCGTGCGGGTTCGCATCGGCGGCGTTCCGGTGACGATTGGGGCAATGGCCAAAGGGTCCGGGATGATTGCGCCGAACATGGCCACCATGCTGGCATTTATCGCCACCGATGCCGCCGTCACCCAGCCCGCGTTGCAGCTGATGCTGGGGCGCGCCTGCCAACTCTCCTTCAATCGCATCAGCGTGGATGGCGACACCAGCACCAACGATATGGCAATCGTGCTGGCCAACGGCCTGGCCAAAAACCCGATAGTGACCGAGGGGACACCGGAGTTCGATGAGCTTGCCGATGCCCTTACCCACGTGATGATTGTTCTGGCAAAGATGATCGCCCGCGACGGCGAAGGGGCACAAAAATTGATTGAGATCCAGGTGCGCGGCGCGGCAACCGAGGCCGAAGCCGAACAAGCCGCCCGCGCCGTGGCAAACTCCAACTTGGTGAAAACCGCCATTCACGGGGCCGACGCAAACTGGGGGCGGATACTTGCCGCCGTTGGATACTCCGGGATTGAGTTCAACCCCGAACAGATCTCTATCTGCTTGAATGGAGTTCCAATCCTTGCCCCCGGCTACCAGATTGTGATTGATGAAGAAAAAGCAAAACGCGCGCTGGAATGGGAGGAAGTGACGATACTGATTGACCTGTGCCGTGGCGACCACGAAGTCCGGTTTTGGACCTGCGACCTGACGAAGGAGTACGTCCACATCAACGCCAGCTACCGTTCCTGATGAACCACAGCAGCAATGGCGGAAAAGAAATTGTGGTGATTAAACATGGTGGGTCCACCATGAACGATTCCGGCACTGACCAAACGCTGGCCCAGATTGCCGAACTGCACAACGCAGGAGCGAAGGTTGTGGTGGTGCATGGCGGCGGCAACCGGATCACCCAACTAAGCAGCGCGTTGGGAATCCCCACCCGGTTTGTTGCGGGGCGGCGATTCACCTGCGGGCCGACGCTTGATGCTGCGGTGATGGCCCTTGCTGGTGCGGTGAACAAGGAGCTTGTGGCGGGATTGCTTCGGGTCGGGGTTTCCGCCGTTGGCTTGTCGGGGGTGGATGGCCGAATCCTGCAAACCGAGCCAGCCGGGCCGGAATTCGGCGCAGTTGGCAACGTGGCCGAAGTGAACACCGCACCGATTGAGCTTCTTCTGGACGGAGGCTTCCTTCCGGTGCTGGCCCCGATCGGCATCAGCTGCGCCGATGGAGCAATCCAGAACATCAATGCCGATTTGGCGGCTTCGGCGGTGGCGGTGGCATTGCGGGCCGATCATCTGCTGTTTGTCACCGATGTCCCCGGTGTCCGCGCCGGCGGATTGGTGCGCCAACATCTTAGCGTTGCCGAAGCAGCAGCATTGATTGCCAGCAAAGAAATTGAGGGCGGAATGATCCCCAAAGCCGAAGCCGCAATCCAAGCAGCCACCGCCGGGGTTGCCAACGTGCGAATTATCGGCAACAGCCCTTCGGCACTATCTGAAGGGGTAGCCCGGCAACTGGGAACAGCCTTTGGAATGTCGAATGAAGAGTGAAAAGTGAAAAGACAAACAACGCAGAGTTCCTTCACTAATGACCAATGACTAATGACTAATGACCAATTCTCAATCTTTGCAATCACCCACTGACAACTGACAACTGACCAATGACCAAAGATTTCCTCTCCATACTTGACATCACCGGAAGCGAATTGGAAGGGATGTTCTCCCTTGCCGACGAGCTACAACTCAGCCGCCAGTTCCGCCCGCTTGAGGGGATGACCGCTGCGCTGATCTTCCAGAAACCATCGCTGCGGACGCGAGCCTCGTTCGAAATTGGCATGGCACAGCTTGGCGGGCAATCGGTGCATTTCACCGACGAAGGGATTGGGCTGGGGGTCCGCGAAACGCCAGCGGATGTTGCCCAGCTTCTTTCCCGCTATGCCGATCTGATTGTTGCGCGGGTGTTCGGCCACGACCTTCTGGAGCAGATGGCCGCCTATGCCACAATCCCAGTGGTGAACGCCCTTAGCGACCGCTCGCACCCCTGCCAAATCATCGCCGATATGTACACCATCCGGCAGCATGGATTGCTTACCCCGGGGGTGCGGGTCTGCTACGTGGGCGACGGCAACAACGTGGCGAACTCCTGGATAGAGATGGCCGCAATCTGGCCAATCCGCCTGACGGTAGCCACCCCGGAAGGCTACGAGCCGGATGCCGAAATTTTGGCAGCGGCCCAACGCCAAGCCGCCTTCCCAATCGTTCTAAGCCACGACCCTGCCGCCGCCGTCCGCAATGCCGATGTGGTGTATACCGACGTGTGGGCAAGCATGGGCCAGGAACAAGAAACAGCAATCCGCAAGAAGGCGTTTGCGGGATTTCAGGTCAACCCTGCATTGATGGGGCGGGCATCGGCCGATGCGATTTTTATGCACTGCCTGCCGGCACACCGTGGCGAAGAAGTTGCCGCCGAAGTCATTGATGGCGCACGCTCGGTTATATTTGACCAAGCCGAAAACCGGCTGCATATGCAGAAGGCACTGCTGACACGATTGGCGCATCGCGGCCAGGGAACGGAGGCACTGCTGCATGGGCAGTTGGCTCTTCTATGATCCTTGATCCATCTGCCATGAACAAGCAAAGCCGGCACTTCGCCGTCCGCCAAACAATCGCCAACCACGTGGTGGCCAACCAAGATGAACTGCGCGTTTTGTTGGAATCGCAAGGCTACGAAGTCACCCAAGCAACCCTCTCGCGCGATTTGAAGGAGCTTGGGGTTTCGCGGGCACACACCCCCGAAGGAACCCGCTACGTGCTTCCGGCCAGCGGCGGCGAAGAACGGAAAATGGCAACGCTTGTCAGCTACGAAGTAATCTCCATTGAAGCCAACGAAATGCTGGTGGTGATCCGCACGCTGCCCGGGCGCGCCGCCGGCGTTGCCGACATCATTGACAGCCAGGGCCACCCAGATATTCTTGGAACCGTCGCCGGCGACAACACCATCTTCATCACCCCGCGCAGCACCCGCAACACTGCCGCGCTGCTGCGCGAGCTGCAGAAGCAGATTATGGGGTAGTCGGTGGGCAGTAGTCAGTGGTCAGTTGCAAAGAGGTTTTTTTGTCCATGGTCATTGGTTCATGGTCATTAGTTCATGGTCATTAGTCCTTGGTCAATAGTCATTAGTGGGGGAAGAATGGCTACTTCCCTTTGTACCAATCACCAATTACCTTTTCCCGATATGCCAAACAAAATTGCTCTTGCTTATTCCGGCGGGCTTGATACTTCAGTAATTGCCCGCTGGTTGGTGGAGAACTACGGTGCCGAAGTCATCACCGTCACCGGAAACTTGGGTCAGCAAAAAGAGCTGGTGAACATTGAGGAGAAAGCGATGCGCTCCGGCGCGTCCGCCGCGTTTATCCTTGATCTTGCCGATGAGTTCGTGAGCGACTACGTGTTCCCAGCACTGAAAGCCGGAGCCTTGTACGAAGGGCTATACCCGATGGCCACCGCGCTGGGCCGCCCACTGCTGGCAAAAGCACTGGTGGAGATCGCGATTCGCGAAGGGTGCGATGCCGTGGCCCACGGCTGCACCGGAAAGGGAAATGACCAAGTGCGGTTTGAAGCATCAGCCGCCGCGCTGGCCCCGCAACTGAAGGTGATTGCTCCGCTGCGCGATTGGGAATTCGGCTCACGCGAGGAAGAAATTGCCTACTGCGAACAACACGGAATCCCAGTGGCCGCCACCCGCGAAAACCCCTACTCCATTGATGAAAATCTGTGGGGAACCAGCATCGAGTGCGGCGTTCTGGAGGACCCCAAAGTTGCCCCACCTGCCGATGCCTTCCAGCGGACCTGCTCGCCACAGCAAGCCCCCGACCAAGCAACCGCCGTGACGATTGAGTTCAGCAACGGAACCCCGGTGGCACTGGATGGCGTGCCGATGGATGGCGTTCGGCTGATCCACGCGCTGAACGAGCTTGGCGGAGCCAACGGCGTTGGGCGGATTGACATGGTGGAAAATCGCCTTGTGGGGATCAAATCGCGTGAGATTTACGAGGCTCCAGCGGCGGTAATTCTGCACCGCGCCCACGAGGAACTGGAGCGGCTGACGCTGGATCGGGAGACGGCTCACCACAAACGAAAAATGGCTGCCGACTACGCCAACCTGATCTACAACGGTCAGTGGTTCACCCCGCTCCGCCAAGCGTTCGATGCGTTCATCGAAGCAACACAAGCGGTGGTAAATGGATGGGTGAGGTTGTCGCTGTACAAAGGGACCATCACCACCGAAGCGCGGTGGTCGCCGAACTCGCTGTACGACCCAGAGCTTGCAACCTACACCAGTGCCGACACCTTCGACCACAAGGCCAGCGCAGGATTCATCAAAGTCTTCTCGCTGCCAATGCGGACGTGGCATCAGGTGAATGAGGGGAAGGGGCAGTAGGCAGTTGGAGGGGGAGCGTCCAGTCGTCGAAGACGTACATGGCTCGACAGGCTCACCATGACGCTGCGGGGTTTGGTGCTGAACGGTCATCCTCCTCTTTCTAATGACCAATGACCAAGGACTAATGACCATGAACAAAAACCTCTTTGCAACTGACCACTGACTACTGACTACTGACCAAAAACCAAACTTCCCCCCTCCTTCCAACTGACCACTGACCAATGACCAATTCTCAACCATGGGGCGGACGATTCCGCGAAGGACTTGCCGAGGTCGCTTTCCGTTTTTCTGCTTCGCTGGATGTTGACGGGCGTTTGTTCCACGAGGACATCGCCGGCAGCATTGCCCACGCCCAGATGCTGGCCGATTGCGGAATCATCTCCGCCGAAGATGGTGCGGCAATTACACAAGGGTTGATCGCGCTTCGCGCCGATATTGAAGCTGGGCGTGTGGAGTTCCCCGCCGATGCCGAGGATATCCACATGGCTGTGGAGAAATTGTTGATTGAGAGAATCGGGCCCGCCGGGGGGCGGCTTCACACGGCGCGCAGCCGCAACGATCAAGTTGCGCTGGACATCAGGCTGTACCTGCGCCGCCGTGCCGATGAGATTGTGGAAAGCATTCGCCAACTGCAACGCGCCTTGCTTCGCCAGGCCGAACTTCACGCCGAAACAGTGATGCCCGGATACACGCATTTGCAGCGTGCGCAACCGGTGCTGTTGGGTCATCATCTTTTGGCATATCTGCAGATGCTGGAGCGCGACCGCACACGCCTGTTGGATTGCCAACGCCGCGCCGATGCTTCCCCGCTTGGCGCGGCGGCCCTTGCCGGGACCTCCTTCCCGATTGATCGCCACGCCGTTGCTGCCAATCTTGGCTTTGCTGGGATTGTGGAAAACAGCATGGATGCCGTCAGCGCGCGCGACCACGTGATGGAGTTTGTGGCCGCTTGCAGCATCGGCATGTGCAACCTTAGCCGCCTTGCTGAAGAGGTGATACTGTGGGCCACAACGGAGTTCCGTTTCATTGAAATTGGCGATGCCTTCAGCACCGGAAGCAGCATCATGCCGCAAAAGAAAAACCCGGACATGGCGGAGTTGGTGCGGGGGAAAACAGGGCAAGCCTACGGCGCGCTGATCTCACTGCTCACCACCATGAAGGGCCTTCCCCTTTCCTACAATCGTGATATGCAGGAGGACAAGCGTCCGATGTTCCAAGCCGCCGACACGTGGGATGACTCGCTAACCATCATGGCCGGGATGCTTGACAACTCCACCTTCAACGCCAGCGTGATGCAGGCGGCAGCAGCGGGCGGGTTCAGCACCGCCACGGAAATTGCCGACTACCTTGTCCGCTGCGGCACTCCCTTCCGCGATGCGCATGGCGTTGCCGGGGCTATTGTTGGCTACTGCGTTCAGCGGGGCCTGACGCTTGCCGAGCTTGATCTTCCAACGCTCCAGACGTTTTCCCCAGCCTTCGCCAGCGATATTTTCGATTACCTTGATCCCAACCTGGCCGTTCAGCAGCGCCGTTCCGCCGGGGGCGCGTCGCCGCAGGAGGTGGCGCGGCAGGTGGCATGGTGGAAAGGGGAGTTGGGAAGCCAATAGGGTTGAAGCAATTCAGCATGGGCGGCGGAGTTCACTCCAGACCTCACCCTTCCGTCATTGATAGGAGTCTTCGACGAAGCACCGCGCAATGACAAAAAAAACAGGAATGACAGCGGGAAAGTTTTCGCAAACTCCTTTAATTTGAGCGCAGCATACTCTGCAATTCAATATCTGCGAACCTTTCCTACTTCCTATTCCCGACAATGAACTACCGTTTTTATCCTGACCGTCCTGACTCCATCACTGCTGGCTTTGCACAGCAGGAGTACCAGGGCTTGCTTGAGAAACTGGCGGCGGCTGAATCCGCTGCAACGCCCGATCAATGGTTCGAGCTGTTCGGCCAGTGGAGTGCTTTTAGCGGCTATTTGGGGGGAGAAGGAAGCCGCATCAACTTCCGGTTTGCCGGGAACATGGCTGATAAGGACTTAGAAGAAAAGGAGCGATACTTCCGTGAAGAGGTCGCGCCGGTAATCACCAATGGCCGCCACCAGTTTGTGAATGCCTTGCTGGGAAGCCAACACGCCGATGCCGTTGCCGAACGGTTTGGCAGCTACATGCTGCCAGTGCTGCGGAACAGCATGGAACCGCTGGACCCGATAAACACCACGCTGCGGGTGAAGGAAGGGCAAGCTGCCAACCGCTACAGCATGGTGATGGCCGTTGCCGAAGTGGAGTTCGACGGCAAGGTGATGTCGCTGAAGGAACTGGCCTCCTTTATGGACTCACCCGATGCCGAGCTTCGCAAAAAGGGATGGCTGGCAATGCGGGGTTGGGTGAGCGAACACCGTGATGAGTTTCGCCACATTTTCGATGAGCTTGTTGAAATCCGCCACCAGATGGCTTTGAATCTGGGGCATGACAACTTTGTCCCGCTTGGCTACTGCGGCATGGGGCGCACCGACTACGGGCCGGCAGAGGCTGCCAGCTTCCGCGAAAGTATCCGCACCTATGCCGTGCCGCTGCGCCGCCAGCTTGCCGCCGAACACGCCGCACGGATTGGCGTGACCCAAGCACGTCCCTGGGATGCAGGGTACGATCCTGAGCTAACCATCCCCGCCGGGGTCGTTCCGGTTGAAACCCAGCTTGACAGTGCCGAACGGATGTTCGACCGTATCTCCACCCACCTTGCCGACCACGTGCGCCGAATGCGTGCCGAAGGGCTGATTGATCTTGAGCATCGCCACGGCAAACGCTCCGGTGCCTTCTGCACGTGGTTCAGCGATGAAGGCCGCCCAGCTATTTTCTGCAACTCCACCGGAAATGCCGACGATGTCCGCACGTTGATCCATGAGATGGGCCACGCAATCCAGCACTGGGAAAGTGGCCCAATCGAGAACCTGATACTCCATTCCCCCACCGCCGACGCGTGCGAGATTCACTCGCTGGGATTGGAGTTCCTGACGCTGCCGTTTATTGATGAATTTTTCACCCCCGAGAACGCACGCAGGTTCCGACTTGGGCGGTGGCGGAAGGTGGTTGGCGCAATGTGCTATCGGGCGCAGGTGGATGAGTTCCAACATTGGGTGTATGAGCATCCCACAGCCACCCCAGCCGAACGGGAAGCAGCTTGGGCAAGCATCGGCAAACTGTATGATTCCGATCTTGATTATTCCGGCCTTGAGGAGCATCTGGGAACGCAGTGGTATCAGCTTCCGCATATCTTCCGCTCCCCATTCTACTACATTGATTACGCCATTGCCGAAACCGCAGCAATGCAACTGGCCGTGATGGCCGAACAGGATCACGACCGCGCCATGCAAACCTATCTGCACCTGTGCCGCGTTGGCGGAACCATGGGGGTGCTTGATATTATCAGCAGTGCCGGGCTGCGCTCGCCGTTCGATCCTGAGTTGATGAAAGATTTGATGGCCCACGCAGCCGAACAGATTTGATTTTGCCCACACAGCCGGGCAAGCCCAGCAAGCTAACGGGGGGATATGGAGTTCAGCACTCCATATCCCCCCGACGATTTTTCTGTGTTGGGAAACTCTATGGCGAAGACGACTTACCCACAGGGCAGATTCCGCCGCCGAACTCAGATTTTTTTTTCATCACCCTTTCCATCAGGCCTGCTCTGAGCACGTTTTCGGGAGGTGGGGAAGTACCTTGTTGCCCAGTTGTTCGCTTCGGTTTGGCGCGGCCAACAGTTCAACAAAACGATAATCCTTTAACCTGACAACAGCCGTGAACACGATTCTTTCTTCCCGCCTTTTTGCAGTTGCTGCAACGCTCATCACAACGTGGGCACTACTGACGATTGCCGCCAGTGCTCAAACAAGCACACAGATAAAAGAGAAGGGAGCGGAGAGAGTGGAAGCGGAAGTGCAGGAGTTGCAATGGATCGTTTTCAGCGACCTGCCACCGTATCAGGTTCAATTGGATGTTGCCACGCCAGACACGCGCGGAACCGCAGTGGTGAAAGTACAGGTTGGCGATACTGCCACAACAGCACAGATGCTAACGATGGATTATGGGCTTTGCTACGCTGAATCCATATTTGCTGAGGATATGAACAATGATGGCTACGTGGATCTGGCGCTGGTTTGTGTTGATCGCGACAACGGAAGCAGCACCGTGCTTCGTTCCTGGCTGTTTGATTCCGTTGCTGGGAAGTTCGTCCCCAACCCAACCGACCGCCTTGTGGCTGCCGACGAACGGCGTGATTAAGCAACAACATAACCACGGCTTCTGGGCTTCCTCGTGTACCTTCGGCCCGGAAGCCGTGGATTATTTTTCTCCCCCGCCCTCTCTACTTCATTTCTTCCCTTGCTTGCCTGCTGCCTCGGTATGCAGCAATCACAGTGAGCAGTGTCCCTGCCAAAAATGCCCCAGGCATATACACAAGAACCAGCGCAATGGCCGAGCCGTAGCCATAGCCGCGAGCAAGCTGGTTGCCAAGTTGATTGCTGACAATGGAACTGGCCAGCAGCATTGTGCCCAGCACCAACAATGCCCATCCAGCACCTGCCAGCAGCGCGACCGGAACACTCCATCCCGGCGTTTTGTTTGATTGAACCAGCCATTTTCCAGTCCGTTTCCCAACCATCCAACAGAGTGCGATTCCCAATAACGAAGCAACGATTGGAAGCCCATCATCAAGGTAGCGAAGGTAGCTTGGGGCTGGCATGGCGAAGGAGATAGAGATTGCATCCGCCGGAACCCCTTGCCACGTCCCTTTCCAGCCACTTTCCGATACCGTCATTGCAGGAGTAGTGGAAACTTCCCAGCCCGTTGGGGCTGCCACCACAGCTTCCAGCGTCCCGAACCCACCCCACTGCCGCGCCGGAGCCAGCACGTATGCGAACTGCCACAGCTTGGCCATTCGGCCCCCGGATGAGTTGGATGTTGGCTGAGCCTGATAGCGAACGCGAACGATATGCTGGCCGGAAGGTATCTGCAGAGTAAACCGTATAACCCCTTCGTTCCGCGCTTCGTAGCGGATGGAGTCGTTGCCATTCAACCCTGGCGTGGCCGTCGGGATTCGCCATTGCGGTGGCAGCGAGTCGGTTTGCGTAAACGCCACGGCTATCGGCACTGGGTTTCCATCCATCGTGACTTGGATGGTGAACGTTGTATCGGGAACGCTTTGGTTGCCGTTGGTGGCGTACCGCACCCCCATTGCCCCGGGAAGAAACAGCAGCGGGATGGTGCGTTCGGAACCGTTGTTGACGATGGTGTATTCTGCGCTCACCCACCCGTAGCGTTCTCCAGCTCCGATAGGGGTCATATCAATCCGGAGGCTCTCGTACAGGACGGTGATGGAGTCCAGCATCGCCGATGGCTCACCAACCACATCCCCTGCCTGAACGGGGTTTGCCATGTTTGCCCGCAAGCTGGTTGGCACTATCAGGGTGAGCAACAAAAAGCCGCAGAAGAGAGCGTGAACAGTGGAGAGGATCATGACAGATTTCGCAGTTGTTGTTATCAAAAGGGCTTGGCATATCCGGCATAAAATACAGCACGTTCTTCCCGCTGCCATGTTACTTCTTTCATGGTTGCAACCTTTGCGGGAATTCACAGTCTCTGCCGGCCACATGCCTCATCAACAACCTTCCATACGCAATGAACACCTTCTACAAACTGCTGATTACAATGGGACTTACAGGGCTATCTATCACCGCGTGCAACCGATTTCCGCTGGGTGGATGCATTGAAGGCAATGGCGAATTAATCACAGAAAACCGTGCGCTTGCGCCATTCCACAGCATTGTGGTGGATGGGAGCATGGATGTGCGGCTGGCACAAGCCGGGGAGCAATCTCTGAAGCTGCAAGCGGAGGCGAACCTGCTGCCGATTATCACCACAACTATCGAAAACGGCGTGCTGACGATTAGCTCCAAGGAGGGCTACTGCACCACCAAAGGGGTGACGGTGTTTGCCACCATGCCGGAAGTCCGTTCGGTGGCGATTGAGGGATCGGGGGATGTTGCTGCCGAGGGGACTATTGCTGCCGGAACAGCCACCGGGGCCGCAGCAAGCGGAAAGCTCTCCTTCTCGATTGACGGATCGGGATCCATCACGGTTCCGGTGCAATCGGATGAACTGATAGCCAGCATCGGCGGAAGCGGCGATGTGTTCCTGAAAGGGAGTAGCCGTGCGTTCAAAGGGGAGATAAACGGCAGTGGGAATATCGTAGCCGACGAGCTACAAACACAGCAATGCACCATTTCCATCAACGGCAGCGGCGATGCCAGCGTACACGCGGCAAGCGAACTGTACGTGACCATCAATGGCAGTGGTGATGTTGTCTATGCTGGCAATCCGCCAACCTTCCGGAGCACTATCAACGGGTCGGGGGATGTCAGGAAACGGTAATTCTTGAATTGCCGAACTCCATGTTGATTCGTGCGGGCTGGGGCCAGTGGCCGTAGCCCGCATCGCTATCTGAAGGCTCTCTCTCTCATCACTCCATCATGATTCCGTCGTTGTCCCGTCATTGCCAAGATGAAGGCACACTCTGTCCGGGATGCCGATTTTTCTGCTTCTCTCCATCTCATTTTCAAAATTTGATTTGCCTTGCCCCTTGCATCGTAGCTTGCGATGGGCGAAATTCGGGGGAGTGAAGCGTCAATCCAGAAACCAACGCTTCAAGGAGGCACGATTCCCCAGGTTTATTCCGATATCTGATGATGGTGTTACCGCGCCTGTTCCGGCGACGCTGGGCAACAAAGTGCTGGTGCTGAACCAGAATTACGAACCGCTCAGCGTCTGCAATGTCCAGAAAGCAGTGGTGTTGTTATGGCTTGGCAAAGCTGAGTTAATTGCAATCCGCCCCGATCGCATCTTGCGGACGATACGCTCGCGCTATCCCTATCCCAGCGTTGTTCGGCTTCACATGTACGTCCATGTTCCGTTCAAAAAGGTGGAACTAACACGCAAGAACATTCTGCGCCGGGATCATTTCCGGTGCGCGTACTGCGCCCGCCCAACGCCCCCGCTGACGATTGACCACATTTTTCCGAAATCACGCGGTGGCGGCGATACTTGGGAGAATTTGGTTTGTGCCTGCGTCCGGTGCAACAACCGCAAAGGGGACCGCACGCCCGATGAAGCGGGGATGCGACTGCTCTTCCGTCCCTTCCGCCCAAACCACGTCACCTTTATCCAGAACGTGGTGGGAACGGTGGAAAGCGAATGGGAGCCGTATCTGTTTATGCGTTAAGCACGACAACCGGAACTCCAGTTTATCGCTACTGCCATCATGATAGCTTGTGTCGGCGGTGAGCCATTCCGCTTGCCGCTGGTTTTGTTTGCTCTTTTTGCTTCCCAAACCTTCCATGCCGCAACCTTCTCAGCAAGTTCCTGCCGGTAGTTCCCCACTGATTGACCGCGCCAAACGCGCTGGTTGTTGGGCTGTGGGCACGCTGCTGCTTGCCTTATTCTTCGTTATCGGAACACTTATCTCACTGCTGAATGGTGATCTTCTAACAACAATCCAGGGGGGGGCGTTGGCGGCGGTGGGGGTTGGGCTTGCCATCTATTTGGCACAACGACACCAACGGAAACGGTAGGCCACGCATCCATTTCGCTCCCTTTCCCCCGCTATGTTTTTTTTGCCAGATAGATACCCCGTCCAGTGACCGCAGCAATCACAAACGCACCGCCAAGAAGTGACAGAAACGACGGACGTTCACCATAAAACAGCATCACCCAGACGGGGTTCAGCAACGGCTCCAACATCGGTATCAACGCCCCTTCAATCGCGCTCACCTTCCCAACGCCACGCACAAAAAGAATGTAGCCAAGCCCAAGCTGCACCACCCCAAGCAATACCAAATAGAGCAGATCATTCCCCTGCGGAGCCGCGCCAACGGCAAACGGAAGGCCAATCAGTGCGGTAAGGATATTCCCAAACAGCACCATCTGCAGCGCCGCGCCCGGGGTGTGGCCACGGCGAAGCGCGATCACCGTCAGCGCAAAAAAAAGGCCGCTGACAATCGCCAGCACATTGCCAGCCATGCCATCGGCCGAAAGCTGATCCAGGAAGAAGAAGGACATCCCTGCCATCACCGCCGCCACCGTCAACCAGTCAATCCGGGTGATCCGTTCGTTCAGCAGCCACGGACTTAGCAGTGCAACATGGATTGGAGCGGTGTATTGCAGCAGAATGGCGTTGGCCGCAGTGGTCAGCTTGGTGGCCGTGACAAACAGCAGAACGGTTCCGGCGTAGGCAACCGCACCAAACCACACGGCTGGCGTTGGTTTTTTCCAAGAGGCACCGCGTGCCAGCAGTGCAATCATTACCGCAGCAATCGCGCTGCGCCCGCCGGCAATCACCAGCGAATCGAAGGAGATCAACTTGATCCACAAGCCGCCGAAACTCCAGAACGCCGCCGCAGCAATCAGGAATATCACCCCTTTGGTCTGGTCGTTCATGGAAGGCGCAGATAAAAATTGCGGAGTGTTGAAATGCTTTTACAGCCCTGCGGTCACATCGGCCACTGGCGGCTGGAACTGCTCTTGGTAAAATTCAAAATAGTGCGTTCCCCCTGCCACATCCATCACCTTTGACTTGGTAATCACTTCGGCGTAGGAGACGTAGCACCGCAACCCATTCCGCATCTGCTCGGCATCCTGGTCGGACACTTCAACGATGCAGTCAATCTCCTCTATCTTGGAGCGCTTCAGCGGGAAAACGCTGGCTTCGATATCGGTGTTGGCCGGGCCAAGCGTGTAGAAGGCAAGCCGTTTCAGGTAATCGGCACCGTGGTCACGAAGCTCCAGAAAAACGCGCTTGGCAATCGCGTGCATCACCAAATGATCTTCAAACCCGCTGATGCCATGCACCGGATAGGAGACGATGATGTTCGGTTGCAACCGTTGGATATGTTCGGCAACTACCCGCTCGATTTCACGCGGATCCATCTCCTTCATCCCGCTGTCGGGAAGATCCAGAACGGTCATGCTGGTTAGGCCCAGCACCTTCTCAACCTCCAACATTTCGCGGTGGCGAACCTCCCCCATTTCTTCAATGCTTAGCCCCAGCGTGTGGCGGACTTTGGTGGCCCCCCCTTTGGTCAGCGTCAACAGGTGAACTTCGTGGCCCTGGCGCAGTTGCTGTGCCATTGGTGCCGCCGGCCCGAACGACTCATCATCGGGATGTGGGAAGATGTAGAGAAATCGCATGGTCTGTTCTGTGAGTAGGTTGATGGGAAAGGATAACGCGGGCGAAGATACAAGGAGAAGAGCAAGTTGCAGCTATCCGCCGGCCAGCGTAACGGGAACGGCGGTTCCTTCTCAGCAATGGATTGATTCCCCGAACAGGGGCAACCCACGCCATAATCGGCGGCAGTATCCAACACTGCGTGGCATATTGCTGTTGCTGGTTTCCAGCCATTTCATGCACTTGCTCCCACTGCTTGCCGATGAATACAACCATCTCCGATTCCAGGCCAATCACACCGCGCCGGGTTGCTATCTGGTTCGTTTCGCTGCTTTGCCCAACGCTGCTGTTTGCCACGCAAAACTACGTGACGTTGTTGGGGACCGAGCGGGAGATGAGTTGGTGGTTTTGGCTGTGGCGCGAATCACTGGTGTGGGCCATTTGGGGGGCAGTCTCACCCTGGGTGTTTGCGTTCACCCGGCGGTTCCCAGTTTCCGGCAAGCATTGGCTGCGGAACCTGCTGTTTCACCTTCCGGTTGGGGCGCTGTTTGCGGCGGCAACGCTGGCGTTGTTTGTGCTGGCAAGCCAGGCCACCGGAATCAGCCTTGCCCCAGCCGAGATGACGTTGTGGGAACGATTGCAGCTTGGCTTCACCCGCTCGTTTGCGTTTGCCATCAGCATCTACGGCGTTGCGGTGACGGCGTACCATGCGTTGTGGCATTACCGCCAAGCGCGTCAGCGCGAACTTCGGGCGTGGCAGCTTGAGCGGAACCTTGTTGCAGCCCGGCTGGAGGCATTGCGCAACCAACTTCACCCCCACTTCCTTTTCAACACGCTTCACATGATCTCGGCACTGATGTCGCAGGATGTCCCGGCAGCGCGGCGGATGATTGCCCGGCTTAGCGATCTGCTGCGCCGAACGCTGGACAGCAGCGAAACACAGGAAACCAGCGTGGCCGATGAGATAGAGTTTCTGGAGGGATATCTGGAAATCCAACGGGCGCGTTTCCATGACCGCCTAACAATTGAGCTACGGATACCGAGCCAACTCCACGAATATCTGGTCCCGCGGCTGATCCTTCAGCCAATTGTTGAAAACGCCATCCGCCACGGGACAGCCGCGCAAGCAACCGCCGGAATCATCACCATTGCTGCCGAACAACGGGACGCACAATTGCTGCTGACGGTCTGCGATAACGGGCCGGGAATTGCCACAGGGAAGGATCTGCAAGAAGGGATTGGGCTGGCAAACACGCGGGAACGATTGCAGCAACTGTACGGCCAGCAAGCGACGCTAACGCTGGCCAACCGTCCGGAAGGCGGAGCCTGCGCAACGATTGCGATACCGATACTGGCAGAGAACCGAGGTTAGTCCGCAGGCTGCAATCGCGGTATGCAAGCAAGGGCGTTGGGGATATTCAGCAAATGGAGTTGCTGGTTGGGGAATTGTTTGTGCGCAATCTGCTTGGCAAGGGATAACGCCTGTTCCATTGTCTGGGCTGGGTGCATATGGCAGGCCGAAACAACATCTGGGTGGCTTGCACCAACAACAATCACAGGATGGCGCGCAAGCACTTTTGCCAGAACGTAGGCCCGTTGCGCCCCTGCCGGAAACCCATCACGTTGCAATCGCAACACCAGATCCTTTGGGGATGCGGCCCCCGATAAAAATTGGTAGAACCGCCCCTCGCCAACCCCCTTCCCAACCCCTTCTGGGATGGATGCTGGAAGAATGATTGGCGCGCCCGGAAGCAACGGTGTGGAATCACACAACGCAAGGTAGGTAACAGCCCGGCTGGCTTGGTACAGATTCACCCCTTTTGCGGAATCCACCCCGGCAATCGCCAGATGCGCCGGCTGATCTACACTCACCTGAAACACCCGTTCCCCCTGCTCCACCAAATGATTGTGAACCTCGGTCGGTTCGCCAGCGGCGCAGGCGATGATTTCCCCTTGCGGACCCATCAGCGCGTTAGCAACGTAGCGCAGCCCAACCCGTTTGCCGGCGGCGCGGATAAATTCTTGGAAAGGGTTTCCGGCAATCGCCGCCAGTCGAGTCCCCGGTTGATCAATCATTGCGGGGGCGTGGGTTGCGGCAATCGTTGCTTGGCCCGCACAGCCGATTGCCACAGTTTTTGCCCCACCGCTGTATCCCGCATATTGGTGCGGCTCCACAACCCCGGTGGCAAGCAGCAGGTCCGCCTTGTGGCACAACCGATTGACGGTGACGGGGATTCCGTCAATCGCTCCAAGCTCAACAATCTGTCGGGGATCGGTGGCTTGGTGGTTGATGATTGGCACGGTTGCGGCAATCTCTTCCCCAACTTTCTTCACTTGTTCGGCGGGGGTCATCGGGCGATGCAGCCCGGTGGCAACAAGCAAGGTGATGGAGCTGCGCGGGATTCCGGCTTCCGACAGCCGTTTCAACAGATGCCCCACAAGCAGTTGGTCGGGTGAGTTCCGCGTTGCGTCGGTGAAGGCAATCACAACGTTGGTATTCCGATGCGGAATCAGCGAAGCCAGCGGAGTCCCCAGCTCGACCACAGCAGAAGAAGGGTTCGGAGCAACCGGCTGAGTGAAAGGGATAATCGTCATAAACAGCACAATTACTTGTTGGCATAGCGATCGGCAAACAGCGTTTGGATTCCCGTTTGGCTTGCGCTGCAGATACCACGCTCGGTAATCAACCCGCTGACCAGCCGGGCGGGGGTGACATCAAAACCGAAATTGGAGATGGGGGTATTCGGTAGCGTAATTTCTGCTTGATGCACCGCGCCATTCACCACCCCTTCAATGCAGCGGACTTCGCTGGCGGCGCGTTCTTCAATCGGGATTGCAGCTCCATCACGTATCCCCCAATCGAGCGTGGAGCTTGGGAGCGCGGCGTAGAAAGGGATGCGGTTATCGTGGGCGGCAAGTGCTTTCAGGTAGGTTCCAATTTTATTGCAGACATCGCCGTTGCGGGTAGTGCGGTCGCTTCCCACCAGGACGATATCCACCAATCCATGCTGCATCAGGTGTCCGCCAGCGTTATCCACAACCAGCGTGTGGGGGATTCCGGCTTCGGCAAGTTCCCATGTTGTCAGGCGTGCCCCCTGGTTGCGGGGGCGGGTTTCATCCACCCAAACATGAACTGGGATTCCGGCGTGGTGGGCATGGTAGATTGGTGCGGTGGCGGTTCCCCAGGCAACGCACGCCAACCGCCCGGCGTTGCAGTGAGTTAGGATGTTCACAGCGGCTCCATTTTTTCGCTTGGCAATCCCTTCAATCAATGGCAGCCCATGCAGGCCAATGCTGTTGCAGGTGGCGGCATCCTCATCGGCAATGGCATCGGCCAGCTGCCAAGCGGTTGCAATCGTCTGGTTGATGTCGGCAGCGTGGTGGCGCAATTCCTGCATCATTCGGTTCACCCCCCAAGCAAGATTTATGGCGGTTGGGCGGGCGTTGGCTATCAGCCCGGCACGCTCGGCAAGGTAGCCCCAGAAGCGTTGGTCGTTGGGGGCTTCTTGTGCGGCAAGCGCGATTCCGTAGGCTCCGGTAACGCCAATCAGCGGGGCACCGCGGACAACCATTTGCTGGATAGCATCAATCGCATCGCCCGAGCGTTGCAGTGTGATGGTCTGGATTGCAAAGGGAAGCCGCCGCTGATCCACAACGGCAACTGCGGCGGGGGCATCGTTGACACGTTGGATGGAGCGGGTTCGCCAGAATTCAGGGATCATGGATGATAGGCCCAAGAGTAGAGTGAGCAAAAATGGAAGTGGCAAGCCGCGCGGGGCGGAACTGACTTCGTTTCAATATACTTCCCCCGATTGCAAACATCCCTTGCTTCCGTAAGTTTGCCGACCCGTTACAATGGTCTCCCAACTCTCTACTCCGTTGTTGGGTGTTCCGTATCCCCCCAAATAGCGTTGTTTCCAAGCAAAATCAGCAATAGAAATCACTTTTTCGCACAAGGCCAAAGCATGAACGAAGGCAAGATTGTTCAAATCATCGGCGCGGTGATTGACGTTGAATTTCCCGGCGGGAACCTGCCGGAAATTTTGAACGCGCTGCACATCAACCGCACGCTTCCCGACGGATCCCAAAGCACGCTGGTGTGCGAGGTGCAGCAGCACCTTGGCCAGGATCGCATCCGCTCGGTCGCTATGGACACCACCGACGGCCTTAGCCGTGGCACAACGGTGATTGATACCGGTGGCCCAATCACGGTCCCCGTTGGCCCGGAGACCTTGGGCCGCATGATGAACGTCACCGGCGACCCGATTGATAACCAAAGCGCGCCACAAACCAGCGTCCGATTCCCAATCCACCGCTCGGCCCCTCCATTTGAATCGCTGACGACGAAAAAGGAAATGTTCGAGACCGGCATCAAGGTGATTGACCTTTTGGAGCCATACACCAAGGGTGGAAAGACCGGATTGTTCGGCGGCGCAGGGGTGGGGAAGACGGTGATTATCCAGGAACTTATCAACAACATTGCCAAGCAGCACGGTGGATACTCCGTGTTTGGCGGCGTTGGCGAACGCTCGCGCGAGGGGAAGGACTTGTACATTGAGATGACCGAATCGGGGGTGCTTGACAAAACGGTGTTGGTGTTCGGCCAGATGAACGAACCACCAGGCGCGCGCGCACGGGTGGCGCTGACGGCACTGACCATGGCCGAATACTTCCGCGACGAAGAAGGGCGCGACGTGCTGCTGTTCGTTGACAACATCTTCCGATTCACTCAGGCAGGTTCGGAGGTGTCGGCACTGTTGGGGCGTATGCCATCGGCAGTGGGATACCAGCCAACGCTGGCCACGGAAATGGGTACGTTGCAGGAGCGGATTGCCTCCACAACTCGCGGCTCCATCACCTCGGTCCAAGCTGTGTACGTCCCTGCCGACGACCTTACCGACCCGGCACCGGCCAACACCTTTGCCCACCTTGACGCAACCACTGTGTTGTCGCGTGCCATCTCCGAGCTGGGCCTGTACCCGGCAGTTGATCCGCTTGGCTCAACCTCCACAATTCTTGATCCCAACGTTCTTGGCCAACGCCACTACAACGTTGCTGCCCGCGTAAAGCAGGTGTTGCAGGCGTACAAGGATCTTCAGGACATCATCAACATTCTTGGGATGGATGAGTTGTCGGACGATGACAAGCTGACGGTGCAGCGTGCCCGCAAAATCCAGCGGTTCTTGTCGCAACCATTCTTCGTGGCCGAGCAGTTCACCGGACAGCCGGGCCGTTACGTGAAGGTGGAGGATAGCATCAGTGGATTCGAGGCGATCTTGAACGGGCAGGGGGACGATATGCCGGAAGAAGCCTTCCGCTACGTTGGCACGTTCGACGAAGCAGTGGAGAAAGCGAAAAAAATGGCCGCAGCATAAGAAGCAACACTACTATCAGGGCGGCATCACTGCCGCCCTGATTAGATAGCGCATTCCCCTTGCTCTGAATCAACCCCCAACAACCGTTTCCCGATAACCGACTTCCGATTCCCGATGGCAGAAAAAATTTTTCATGTTGAGATTGTCACGCCGCGCCGCACCGTCTTCCAGGGCGAAGCAACGCTAATCGCGATGCCGGGCGTTGTTGGCCCGTTCCAGGTGCTGATAAACCACGCCCCACTGCTCACCGCGTTGGAGGTTGGGGACATCCGGATTGTTAACCCCGAAGGGAAGGAGCAGCATTTGGCCACCTCGGGCGGATTTGTGGAAGTACGAAACAACGTGGTGACGGTGATTGCCGAAACGGTTGAACCAACCGCCGAGATTGACATTGACCGCGCCCGCCGCGCCCGCGACCGCGCCGAACAACGGATTGTGCAAGCCCGCACCAATCCCGGCTCGGGCATTGATGTGGCCCGTGCTCACGCCGCACTGGCACGCTCGATAAACCGTTTGAAAATTTCGGGGGTGTGAGAAAAATACTCTGCAGAGTAAGCAGCAATTGCACCAACAGAAACTGCCGGATGAACGTACTCATCCGGCAGTTTCTGTTATGAAGCATCTTCAAATGGATGTTGGCATCGCGCCAAAGCGTACTATTTTGGGCCACACACAGGCATTACCTTTACCTATCTGCGCACACATCCTATGCTTCGGTACTTCTTCTTCCTTTTACCGCTGTTTTGCGTTGCCACGGTTGTCGGTCAACCAACGTTCCGTTGGCCCCTTGAAGGGACGTTGGGGAAGGATTTTTTTGTGGTCAATTATGTTGACCATGATACTGCCAACGGCCTTCTGCGCGACAATCACTGCGGCGTGCAAACCTACGACGGACACCAGGGGACCGACATCGCCTTGCGTAGTTTCCGGCAGATGGATAGCGGAGTAACAGTGGTTGCAGCCGCCCCGGGGCGGGTGTTCGGCGTGGTGGATACAGCCTTCGACCGGAACAAAATCAGCGTTATCGCACGCGGGTTTGGCAACTGGATTGGGATTGCTCACCCAGGCGGAATCTACACCTACTACGCCCATATCCGGCGCGGCTCGGCAATGGTGAACGTGGGGGATAGCGTGGAAGCCGGAACACCGATTGCACTGGTGGGAAGCGCGGGGAACTCCACCGATCCCCACCTCCATTTTGAAGTCTGGAACGATTCAGCAATCATTGACCCATTCGCAGGGCCGTGCAATTCGGTTGGCTCCTTCTGGATCAATCAACCGGAATATGATACCACCTTCGGCGTTATTGGCCACGGGCTTCTTGGATGGGTTCCCACGCTTGATACGTTGCGGGAATATCCATCTCAACCCAAAACCTTTAGCCCCGCGGCCGATACTGCCGTCACTTTCTGGATTCACGAGTACGGGGTGCGGGCTGGCGATACTTCACGAATTGAGTGGAGAAGAAGCACAGGGGAGCTTTGGTACGAATGGACGTTCGCGCACGATGCTGGCTACCGATACTACTACTGGTGGTCCTACATCGCGCTTCCACCAGCGGGCGATTGGCAAGTGCGGTACTTTCTCAACAACCAGCTGGTGGCCAGCGATAGTTTTTCGGTGAATGGATTATCGCCAGTGGCGCAGCCGCCGATTGCTGAAACCAACGTGAAATATAACGCCAGCAGCAAGCACGTCACGGTGCAGCTGCCAGAAGCAGCTGGGATTCCCGTGCGATTGCAGTTGTTCGATGTGGCGGGGAGCCATATCGGCACAGCGCAAGCCGAAACCGACGCAGCGGGCGTTGCCCAGATACGGCTGGATAGTTGGGATATTCCGCATGGCTTGTATGCTGTTCAGATAGTGGCTGGCAGCAAGCAGCTTGGTTGCGTTATCAGCTATTAAATTTCCGATGGAGCGACAAGTGCAGGGGGAAAACACCTGCGCCTACCGAATCCCCCCCCGACGTGGCTGCCGAACCTATATCCCCCGCCACAACGGACGGTATGCCCAGGGGGAAAATGGCCACGGAATCAGCAACAGAATCAGCAGCAATGCAATGCTCCAGTAAAGGGCAACAGCACGGAATTTTTGCTGGTGACTGGTTGCCCGTTTGGATAGTGCTACCCCAATGCTCATCATCATCATCGCAAGCATCATCCCCACCACATGGATCACGCTGAAGAATAGGAACTGCGTGTTGGAATCGCTGACGGCTGGATCCATCCAGAAATACTCCACAAACGGACTGTGAAAGTAGAGGATCATCCCCACCAGCAACTGCGAGTGGCCAGCCGAGGCAGCACTAATCTGAAGCCAGCGATCCATCTTGTGAAAACCTACGCCACGCAGCATCCCCCAGTAAGTTCGCGCCAGAGCCGCAACAAGCAGCACAACGAACACCCAGCGCAACGCAGAATGAAGAAAAAGAAGGGTTGAGTACATGCAGATTTTTTTTCAGCAGATTCAGCAGAGCAACAAGACGGGGGGGAAACGCACAGCTACGCGCTTCCCCCCGGTGCAAAATTTACGATTGTTCTGCTTACGGCCTTCCAAACACCTGCAAAGCAAACCGCCGATTGAGTTGCTCACCCTGGGTAGTTCGGATCAGCACCACGATCACATTTGTCTCCACTCCAGTACCGCCAGATTTTGGCTTGAAGGACCATGAAGCAATCGTTGGCTGCAACTCCCCTTGCTGCGCCTCGATGGAAATAGCAACCGACATTGCCGGAACCACCCCCCCTTTCACGGGAACCGTGCTGACGGAGTTATTGAGCGTCACCTCGTAGATGCCAGCCCCAGCGGCGTTCACCCGCAGGATGCCAAAATCGCTCAGGATAGCTCCATCATCATCAATCAGCCCCCAAGCGATTGGGGCGTTATCGCGGTAGTATCCGCCAATGGCAGGTGCGCTGGCAGCCGCGTTTCCGCCAGCAACGTAATGCTCCCGGGTGCTATCAACTCCACTGCTGATAATTGCATAACGATCTCCACCAGCAACAAGTCCAACCCCAGTTTTTGCTTCCAAACTGACAACGGTTAGCACTGGCTCGCTATTCTGTGGCGTTGCGGCGATAGTGGCGGGCGCAATCAATTCTTTGGCGGTGTCGGCTTTGTTAGCAATGCGGGCGCTATCAGCATTTTTTGCAGTGTTGGCTTGCGTGGCCACGTCCGCTCGCACTGCAACATCGGCACTGTCGGCCTTGGTGGCTTGCTTGGCATTGATTGCGGTGCTGGCACGGTTGGCGGAATCGGCAACGATGGCCCGAATGCTGGACGCAGCCGAGTGGAACTGAAGCCGTGGCGCGATTTCTTGGTCGTTGTTGAAGCCTTCAATCGCCACCCCCAGCCAGTAGGTTTTTCCGAAATCAACCGTGGCGGGAATGCCGCCGGACGTTGCCCCCCCAATTACCACTGTATAAATTCCGTTGGAGAAATTGACCGACTGCGTTTCGGTGAACAACGCCCCGCCGCCAGCCGCTTGGTCGTAGATTTTCAGAGTGATGTCTTTCGGGCCATTCAAGTATCCAGCTTGATCCTTCGCCCGCCCCTGGTAGTTGATGGTGCGTGGCGTTTGCGCCTGCATGACCACGGTCAGGGCCAGCAGCAGAACGGTGCAGCATCCAAAAAGTCGTTGAGTATTCATTAGTATGGTTCGGTTAATCATGTGTCGGTTGCTTCGGTGGATAGCCTTCGGTCTAACTATCCATTTTCTGTACTTGCTGCACCCCTACTTGCACCCCATCAAGCTCTAACCTGATAAAGTACGCCCCATTGCTCACCTGCTCGGGACTCCACACCGCACGAATCGTTCCGGCAGCGCGCCGACCAGAAATTAGCGACTCCACCAAGCCCCCCTGTTCGTTGTACACAGCAAGGCGGACGTTGGCGGCACGCTTCAGCGTTGCGGTAATGTTCAGTTGCGAGCGGAAGGGGAGCGGGTAGGCAGCGATTGGCTGGGTAGCCCCCATCCCCCCAACGGTGAACTCCTCGTGGACACCGGCGGTGTTGCCATCACTGCTGATATGCCAGAAGCCAGTCCATGCCGTTTCATCAGGCGTAACGCCAACGCTATCGCCCGAGAGCGGCTCGCCGATAGATGACTGAAGTTGCCCGAAGGTTCCTGATTGATCGCCCCCGCCGTTGTTCACTGTTTCCCCCTGCACCGCCTGCCCCCGGCAGAGCATTCCCCCGGCTACAAACAGGAGCATCCCCACAAGTCCCCTGCGCAGTATTAATCGCTGAAATCGTCTATTGTGCTTGCTATTCATGCTTGTTTCCTTTTGGACAGATTGATGAACTGGCACTATGCTATTGCTGATTCTTAGAAGGTGCTTAAATGCGAAACAGCCATTCCCCTTCATGCTTCATTCGCCACTCAGCATTCGCAATTTCAAGAATCCCCCGCACGGACTTTGTTCATCAATTCGGTGATTCGGCGGGCTGGCCCTGCGCCGTAGGTGTCCAACGCGGACTCGTACCGTTGGAAGTAACTGAAGGCTTCGCGGCGGGCACCACGCGCAGCCGCCGAACGGATCAAGGCTTCGTAGGCTCCGTCGTGCAGGTCGTCCAACGTTAGCAGCCGTTCGGCAAGGGGAGGCACTGCCGCAAAATTTTCCCGTTCGAGTTCAATGGCGATTAACCGTTCCAACGCGGTTGCCAGTTCGCCGCGCAATGTTTCGCGCATGGCATCAATCCACTCGGCATACATCCCCTCCAGAAAATCTGCCGAAGCGAAATCAATTGCCCGACGGTAGGCCACCGCAGCCCCAAAGTACACCCCTTCGGCATACAATCGGTTCCCCTTGACGATGCACTCCCGGAATTCTACGGCATCAATCAACACGTCGTCGCCAAGCAAATAGACTCCATCCTGCTGCAAAATTGTTGATGCCCCCCCCAGGAATCGCCGTGCATAGCTAAGAGTGACATGCAGGTTGTTCACCGCACGCTCCAACGACATATCGGGCCAGAGCAGGTCGGCCAAGCGGTCGCGGGTAAGCTCACCGATGGAGCGGGTTCCCCCCATCCGAGCCGTTACCAGAACGGCAACCATCGTCCGTGTTTTGGATTCGATTTTCGCGGAAGTCTCCCCCGCCCCCTCGATTCGTAAGGCCCCAAAAGTTCTCAGAATCGGCCCAGCTATCTCACCCGCAACGGCAACCGCTGCCTCGTTTGGCCGCTCGGTTTCTTCCTGTTGTGTAGCCGCCGCCCGAGGATCGGGGCCAATAAGCTGGCGAAATTTTGCAAGCCGGGTTTTTGGGAGAAATGCGGCCAATCGGTCAAGCTGATAATGTGCCAGCCCGGTTGCTTGTTCAATTTTTGCACGTGCGGCGGCAAGCTCAATCGCATGGTAGCCAGCATCGTTGAACTCACGTTTCCGTTCTGGGGTTTGCTCGGCGGCCTTCAGCAACATCACTGCCGCCCGAAAGGCATCTCCATCTTCAATGTGCTGAGCTTCCGTTCCGGTAATCATCTCGCGCAGCCGCTCGGGCATTTGTTGGCCAATCCCTTCGGCCAGCACCCGCAGTGTTTGCAGCCGTTGGTAGGAAGTAGTGTTTGGGGAAGCATAATCGCCGCCAACTTGTTCGGCCAAGTCGTTCAACAGCGTGACGGTTTGGGTTGCTGCGGCCACATTGCCAGCATCAATGTGTGCCCGCACCACTTTCTCGGCCACTTGTAGTTGCTGCAATGGCGACAGCAGCGAAAGCTGAAGTTTTCCGGCAGCTGATAACGCCCGGTCAGCCATTCCCAGAAGACTCCAAGCATCCAAAAATTTGATTTGTGCAATGGCTGTCTGCACCACTGATGACCGCGCCGGAGGCGGCGTGGCAGCAAACGCCAACTGCAACCGCTCCAGTTCCTCCAGATCACCGCTTGCGGCAGCAACGTAGGGGAGGTGAAAGTAGTTGGTGCTGAGGTTGCGATACGCCGGGAAGCGATCCACAAGGGCGCGCAGTTCGGTGGCAAATTGCCGTACTTTCTGAAGCTCGCCAACCCGCTGCCAGTAGTTGGCGGCGTGCAGAAGCAGCTCATATTCCGTAAACAGATCAGCTTCGCGGCGCAGCCGTAACCCGGCTTCCACCATTTGCCCTGCTTCCTCCATTCGGCGTGCGCCCATCATGGCATACAGCAGCACCTTCATCAGCGCGTTCAGCGTGTCGGGGCGGACGCGGTCAAGTTCGGCAATGTAGGGGGCGGTGATGGCGGACATTTCCGCGAACTCACCACGGGCAAAGGAGTAGCTGGCCAGCAACCGGATAGCCTCGGCAGCCCCACGAAGCTCGCGGTCGGTTTGCTGGGAAGGTGGGGGAAGCACTGTGAGGAGTTCATCCAAAAATCCTTTGGCGCGTGCGGGGTCGCCAGCAAGGGTGGCATCGCGCCAGACCACAACGGCAGCATCCAGCCGGACAATCCGCTCGGGAGCAGTGGCAGGAGGATGCGATTTCATCCGCTCCAACATCCCCGCAATCTGGCCAGCGATTCCCTGCAACGGCTCGCGGGAACCAGTGACGTACAGCCGCTCGCCATAGGCAGAAAGTGCTGCCAGATATTCCTCCGGCATGGTCTGCTCCAACTGCTGGGCGGCGGCAGCCAAGCGGCATGGCTCCAGCACTGCGCGGCAAAGCACGACGTAGGCTTCGGCATAGATCGGTGAAAGCCTGCGCCCCACCGCCACCAGCCACTGGAACAACCTGCGAAGCTCATCCATGGTGAACTCCCCAGACTGAGCCCCCTCCAACGGCAGCACGGAGTACAACTCCCCGACACCGGCTGTCAGGATGGAGAGAGTAGAGGTTGCCAAAGAAGCAAGGGAAGGAAGTTCGGGGGGATGAAGCGTGGCAGCAGCTTTCCAAAGAAGAGTGTGCTGGAAAGCGTAGCAAACGCGCCCTTCGGTTTCCTGTGCGCCGATGCGGATGGAGGGGGTTGCCACAGCAATGAATCCCCCCAGAATCAGCCGTTCGAAGGCGTGATCGTCCCAACCGACGGTGCGCTCGGCAAGCTGGCGCAGCAGGTCGCGGTTGAATTGTTCGCCCAGCGAAGCCGCCAACACCAGCATCGCCCGCTCGTGCTGGGGAAGCGAAGCAAGCCTGCCAGAAAAGCCATGCACGCGGTCGCCAATTTGCCGTAATTCTTCATCAGGAAGGAGGTGTGTTTGCCAGTTCCAGCCATCGCCATCGGAGGATTGCGCGATGTGGTCGGCAGCCATCAATTCCCGAAATACTTCACGCAAGGCAAGGGGTAATCCGCCGGAAAGATCAGCAAGCTGACCAAGCATTTCAGCTGGTGGAGCTTGGCCAAACAGTGAGACAGAGGCTTCGGCAATTCCAGCACCATCAAGCGAACCGATCTCAAGTTCCAGCGGTGGCAACGCCCCAGCCAACGCCAAGCGGAAAGCACGAAGCGCGGGATTTTCCACGGGGCGGGTGGTCACCACTAACAGCAGTGGGATTTCCTCCAAGGCTCCAACAAAACGGGTGAGTTCGGAGGAACCGCTCAGGTAATGGAGGTCATCCAGAATCATCACAACGGGGTAACGGCGCGAGGCAATCTGGACAGCTTCCACGGCAGCATCAACGGTTGCGATTGCGCCATCGCGGTAGATGCGGGCGGCAAGCGGGGCAGCAATTGCGGGGCGAAGCACCTCCAAGGCGTTGCTAAGGGGGCCAAGCTCAACCGCCTCCCCTTCGTACCATTTTGCATGAACCACCAGTGCCCGGGCGGCATGATCGCGGGCGTGGTGTTTCAGCTCATCTAACAATCGGCTTTTGCCAACGCCAGCGATTCCGGTCATCCAGATTGCGCGCGACTCCCCTTCCAACAGCATAGCGAACGCATCAAGCAGGGTTCGCTGCTCGCGCTCGCGCCCCACCAACGGCATAATGCCCCGATTGATAAACTCACGAATTTTAGGCGACATCATCACCCTGAAAGAAACGAGAAAAAAATGGATTGGAGAAGGGAGAAGTCAGGAATCGGCGACTGGATTTTGGCTACCAGAGGGTGGGTGATACTTAAGACCGAAGGCCGCCACTACTTCTTTTGCTTGGGGTGAAGGATAATCTGACCGTTTTCTCACCGTTCCCTTGCCGAAGCCGATAAGTTTTGGGGACGGCGCAAGCAGATAGAGCGGGCATAGGCCATACCGCAGGATGGGCAAATTGTGTGTAATGGGTTATCCAAGGGAGCATCACACAGAGGGCAAGTTGTTAGCAGTGAGGTGCTTCCACAAAGGTAGCAGAGAGGAGCGTTTGCATCGTTGACGGAGCCGCAGCCGGCGCAGCGGGAGAAGCGTTTCATTGTGGTCATCGGTTCGTGTACGGTTAGCATCGTTAGGGAGGAATCAGTCGCTACATCATGGTATCAGCACAGTTAGGATTTTAGGTAACGGGCTGCTGGGCGTATCCGTTAGCAAGGTCTCGGAATAATCCTCTATCTGCACTGCTGATTTCAGGCACTGGTTCTCTTCTATCCACAATCTGATCGTTTCCTAAAGCATTCTTAAAGCATATAAACGCCGAAGCGGCTATCGGGGGGGATCCCCGATAGCCGCTTTCGTTTGGCTTGCCTCACCGATGATCGCTCACGGATGATCGCTCATCGCTGAGGGCTATCCCTTACTTCTGCACCACTACTGTCT
>JADZEY010000057.1 GCA_020850315.1 Armatimonadota bacterium
CCAAATTCCCCATTCCACACTTTCCGGCTCCCCTCTCCCGCCGGAGTGAACCATAGCTCAGTTCAGCGAATCGGGAGAGGGGTTGGGGGTGAGGGATTTCGTGGCTCCGCTCACACCCTTCCACCAACTCAACACTCAACATTCCCCTTTAACCGCTTGCCCTGACTTTTTTAACCGGCCCCGTTTACCTTGTTCCCATCATTCACGACGGGCGATAGGCCGCCCCCGTGAACAACAACAACACTCACAACAAGGTAAACAACCACAACCATGAAACGCACACGTTTCCAACAACTCACCATCGCACTTTCCGGCATTTTTTGCGGCACGCTGATGCTGGCCACCACCACAATCGGGCAGCCAACGGCACGGATGCAAACAAGTCCACTTATCGCAAAAAAGAAGGCAAGCATCCGGCAAATCAGCGGATTGCAGAACTACGGCCAGCTTATCAGCCGCACGGTGGCGCGAACCGGCAACAGCAGCGCAGCCCCACGGGTACTGGCATCGCAAACCAACAGCAGCGGCAAAATTGAACTGCTTGCCGGCGGAACGTTCGACCGCAAAGCAACCGCTTCCGGTAGGCAACGCCAGGAGAGCGGGTCGGCGGTGATTTGCCAAGCCCGCCCCTTCCAATTGGATTTCACCACTGTCGGCAGTTTCGAAATTTTCCGGGGGATGAATTTATCGAACATCTTCCCCGGCAACATCGTCACCCCGCAAGGTGTGCTGAACGGAACCTTCGTCACAAAATCGGGCCTCCCCACACGCAAGCCAATCACCCTTTCCACAAACTTGCTGCAAAACAACACCAACCTTGCCACCACCACCATATCGAACCCCATTAACGCCACAACCGTGGATCAGGCAGTGGATGCGTTAATTAATCAACACCGTGGCGCAACCATTCCAACACAGGCCACGGCCCAAGCACAACTCCTCTCTTCTTCGCTGGAAACCGGTGCCGAATTGCAGGTGTCGGCTGGCGCGCTGCTTCCGCTGGAGGAGTTGGGGGTACCAGGCACAGCCGGAATCCAACGGGAATTTGGGGCAAGCGGATCAACACAAACCAAAATTGAGCGGTACACGGTTTCCTTATTCGAGCCAATGTACACCGTCACCATTGGGGAATCGGGGCCAACGCTCTTCCAAGATCCAAACGCCGCCGCAAACGTTGATGCAGCCGTTATCAGCTCCGTCACCTACGGCCGCGTTCTGCTGCTGACGATTGAAGGAATCGGCGGGTCGTCAAAATTGCAAGCCTTTTTCCGCGACAAGCTAAGTTTAGGGTTGGAAATTGAAGGGAGCGCGGTGGGGGTAAATAGTGAAGTGAATACAAATGCAGGAATCAGCGGGGAATTTCAGGTGATGAGCATGAAGGCAACAATTATCGGCGGAAATTCACGCGAGGGGAACGCGCTGATCGCAGGAATTTTAACCGGAGAAGACGCAAAATCGAAATTGCGTGCCTACATCAATGCCCGTTCATCCACGCAGCTTAGTGCCGCCACCGCAGCCGTGCCAATCGCCTACACGATGGAGCACGCAAAAGGCAATCAAGCAATCGGCGTTCGGTTCACAACGGAAGGGGACATCCTGTTCAACTGCGAAATCGTCAAAAAATTGCGCGTTGAATTACTGAGCGTGAAAGTCACAAAAGTGATGGACAACCCATTAACCGGAAATAACGAAGATCTATTTGGAACAATGACCGCACGGGTAACTTCGGGCGTACTGAGCGGCCAGGAATCAAGCAAAAAATTGTGGGATTACAACAGCAGTTCGCCGCTGCAACTTGGGCAAGGAAAAGCTGAATCCTACAACAACAAGGTGTTTGAAACCACCATTGCCCCAGATAATATCAGCAATTTCAAGGTGCAATTTGATGAAACGATGTCGGACTATTTCGACACGGGCGAGTCGGCAGCAAATTTTGGCAAAACTTCCGCACCGTATGAATTCACTGGCGAAAGCAACAAATTCACAGCACAGGATTTACGCTTGGAAAATGGCCCAGCCACACGCGTGATGAAACTGCAAGAACCACACGTTGACTCCAAAGTGGAAGTAACCGTACGGTTTTCACTGGTGGATTAATTAGGGAAGTAATTTCCCAAAAAAGATCAGGGGCGCAGATGCGCCCCTGATCTTTTTCAGAACATCTATTTTTCACGACTCATAAAAATTGCAGCCTGCACCAATCCACGTCATATTGCGGTTAAAATCTACCCCCATCATTCTTCCGCGTCCCATCCGCACAAGTCCCATTATTGGGCGGGGCGATTGCTCCCCCGGCATCCAAACAAGCATGATGCGGTACTCAGCTTTTGTCCCCCCTTCCGGCGTTGCGATTGCTTCGGCGTAGGTGATCCGTTCCTGCAGAATGTATTTATCCCGTTCCCCCGCCGGAACCCCGCTCACTTCTGCTTCCGTTGGTCCAACAATCACCCCAGATCCAGCAAAGGAGTAGAGTGGTTTCAGAACAAAATCATCAAGGTTTTTTGGAAGTTCAGCCACCCGATCCAGAAAAATAGATTGTGGAACCAGTGGGTGATTCAGATATGGAAGAGTGAATTTGCTGATACGAAAATACCAGTTTGGATGCCCCGCCCATTCCACATCAATATCATCGTTCCAATTGAACGGAAGCGTAATCCCTTTTTTCTGAATTTCATCAACAATTGCACGGTTAAAAATGCGGTGGATCGGCACAAGACGGCCATCGTTTTCGTAATAGAGTTTTTCCCCGATATTTTTCACGAAACGGATGTCAGCAACGTGAATTCCCAGCAGCTCGTGCATAATCTGGAAATCACAGCAGGTTTTTTGATTCCACGGATCAAGCTCTAATAACACAACATTTTCGGGATCGTGCTGGGCTACAATGGCGCGGTGGAGCAATCCCACAACCTGCTGGCGCGTATGCCCGCCGTTGGTGTAGCCCAGGCTATCGGGCAGCTCCCAATGCTCCTGCGCTAACTCCGCAAACGCAAGCTGGAAACCCATCAGCGAAGGGAATCCTTGCATCTCCACAAGCCGGGGAACAATTTCCCTATCGGCTCCTTCAGCCATTGCAAAATCCACCACAAAAAACATGGATCGCTCGGTCTGGTTCTGGACGGTGTGCTCGGGTTGAAGCGTGGCATCACTAATTGCCAGATAATCAGGATTATGCGCCAGCATCGCAAGCTCCACCGCGCCTTCTTCGCAGGCGTGTTGGATATGGCGCGGCACAAAAAATGGAGTTTCGGAAATACGGAAACCGATGTCGGCACGGCAACGCTGGCGCAATCGCTGCTGGAATAGCTGGTACTTCCGCTCGGTAAAACGAGCATTAAATTCTTTGCGTAGTTCAGGGATCATAGCGGAAGTTGGAAATTGGTTTTCGGTTGGAACGTTTTTCGGTGCAGCATTATTCTACTTTTACAATGCGAATATCTGTCAGCTTGCGGATCATCCGTGCGCCACGTTTTTCGCCGGAGATAATTAAGCGGAGCGGGCCATCTTTTTCCGTAAGTGGGGCATTATCCATCTGGTAGGCAACTACTGTTGTCCGGTCGGTAAAATCCGGTTCAAGCTCGGATAGTGAGAGCGTAACACGGTAGCCATCGGCAGCCGAAAGGCGCATCACAAGGTTCATGGCATCCCCCCGCAGCGAACGCCCGGTGGGAACGCCAGCACGGCGGAATAATTCGTTCAGTCGAACTCCATAAAACCAATGCGATTCACCATCGTGGCTTAATTGTACCGAATCGCGTGGCATGACACGAAGGTCATCAAGCGTCAGCGAAAGTGAGTCGCGCACGGTTTCACCGGTAATTCGCAGCAGTACTGGTGAAGTATTCTGCCCAATCGCAGATGCTGATAAAAGAGTAAACAATGCAAGAAGGTAGATCGGTTTCATGATGTTTGGGGACAAGGTTATTGGGTTTATCTGTTGAATTTGAAAATATACATTTGGCCACGTTGTGCGCAACACCTTTTCTCACCCCTTCAGCACTTTAATTTCTTCAGCGCGTAATTGTTCGCGAATTTGTTTAATCAATGAAGTTCGCACAGATGTTGCATCACGCAGCCGTGCGTAGCAGTGGATTGAGAGGGTTACGCCGGAACTATCCCCCTGCTCCACTTGAACATTAGGGCGGGGAATTTCCAGAATTTGATCGTTGGTGATAAACAGCCGCTGGATTAACTGCTGGGCGCGGGTAATTTCAACATCTTCGCCGACGGTCACGGTCAGTTCAATCCGCACATATTCATGCACGCTTCGGTTCCGGATTACCCCGCTGAAGATGGTGCTGTTCGGAACAAAAGCGCGGACGTTATCGGGCATATCAATCATAGTGGAAAAAATGCCTATCTCGATCACCGTTCCAATTACGCCGCTTACCTCCACTTCATCGCCAGCTTTGAACGGGCGAAACATCAGCAGCATAAAACCGGCAGCAAAATTGGAGAGCGACCCCTGCAATGCCAAACCAATCGCAAGCCCTGCGGCCCCCAACACCGTCACCAGTGACGTTGTTTCGATGCCGAACACCCCAAGAAGCACAAGGATCAAGATCACCCACAACAGAATCCGTGCCGCACTGCTGACATACCGCCGAACTGTAGGATCTTGCACCGTCCGTTTCAGCGCGCTGGTGGCGACCGACATCACCAATTTTATCAGCAGGATGCCGATCAGCAGCACCAGAATTGCTGCGATAAACTTCAATCCAAAATCCAACAGCGAGAACTCCAACTTCTCGCCAAGTAACGTCCGTTTTAGATAGACAAGCGTGCTGTCCATGTGGTCTTGCGTGCGTATGTGCGTGTGCTGTGCGGGAAATAAACGGCACGAAAATACGTGGGGAAACCACAGAAGGGATAGCCGTGGCTGTGAGGAACTGTCAAGCCAAAGGCGGGCGCGCCACACCAGTCAGTTCCCATTGCTCAGTTTGCTGGGAAGCCACGTATCTTGCCAGCCGATGCCCAACATACGATTCCAACAATCATCGTTCTTCCATCGTTCTTCATGCCGCAGATGCAACCGAATCATCTTCCCCTGTTTATCAATGGCCAGTACATCAACGCCGCCGCTGGCAAAACATTCCACGACATCAGCCCGGTTGATGGGCGGTTGATTGCCACCGTCGCCGAAGCCAATGCCGACGACGTTGACCGTGCGGTGCAAGCTGCAAAACAAGCATTGCATGGCCCGTGGGGGAAAATGGGGGTTGGGGAACGATGCGATTTGCTGGCAAAGGTTGCCGACCGAATCATGGAGCGGTTTGATGAGTTCCTTGCTGCCGAAATCCGCGACACCGGAAAGCCGGTGGGGTGGGCCTGCAACGTTGATATCCCCCGGGGGGCAGCCAACTTCCGCAGCTTCGCAAACCTTGTGCGGAACCTCCCCACCGAATCATTCCAGACCGATACCGACGACGGGCGCGGCGCGCTGAACTACGCGCTTCGTTCCCCTGTTGGTGTGGTGGGCGTTATCTGCCCCTGGAATCTTCCGCTGTTGCTGATGACCTGGAAAGTTGCCCCCGCGCTTGCCTGCGGCAACACTGTTGTGGTGAAACCAAGCGAGGAGACCCCAGCCACCGCCACACTGCTGGGCCAAGTGATGAACGAAGTTGGAATCCCCGCTGGGGTGTACAACGTGGTGCATGGATTTGGTCCGGGGTCTGCCGGGGAGGCAATCACTCTGCACCCCGACATCTCGGCAATCACGTTCACGGGCGAAAGCCGCACCGGGCAAACAATCATGCGGGGGGCGGCAAGCAACGTGAAGCATCTATCGTTCGAGCTTGGGGGGAAAAATCCAGCAATCATCTTTGCCGATGCAGACTTTGAAGCCGCAGTGAAAGGGACGGCGCGGTCAACGTTTGCCAACTGCGGCCAGGTCTGTTTGTGTTCCGAGCGGGTGTATGTGGAACGCCCCATCTACGAGCGGTTTGTGGAGGCACTGCAACGCGAAGCCGAAAACTTGAAGTACGGCGACCCGATGAACCCAGCAACAACAATCGGCCCGTTGATCTCCAAAGAACATCGGGAGAAAGTGTTGAGCTACTACCAACTTGCCCGCCAAGAAGGCGCAACAGTGGTTACTGGCGGTGGCGTTCCTGATGTTGGCCAAGAATATGCCGATGGCGCGTGGATTCAGCCAACAATCTGGACTGGGCTGCCGGAAAGCGCGCGCTGCATCCGCGAGGAAATTTTTGGCCCGGTCTGCCACATCCAACCGTTCGACAGCGACGAAGAAGCCGTTGCAATGGCCAACAACAGCCAGTACGGACTGTGCGCCGCGGTCTGGACCCAACACCTGACGCGGGCGCACTGGCTTGGCCGGCAGTTGGAAGCCGGGATGATTTGGGTGAACACCTGGTTCCTTCGCGATTTACGCACCCCGTTTGGCGGCGTAAAACTGAGTGGAGTTGGGCGCGAAGGGGGAATCCATTCGGTGAACTTCTACAATGAGTTGAAGAATGTGTGCGTGAAGCTGTGACGGCGGAAGACGTTTTGACGGAATCAAGCACGCTTCAGCCGGGTACGCTGTTCGCGCATTTCTATCCAATTTCCATGGGCAACCGCTACTGGCTACCGCTACTGCTATTCTCCATGGGCGTTCTTCCGCTGCGCGCCCAAGTTCCTCCGTTCCCAGAGCTTGAAGCCAAGCAAGGCTTGGTTGTGCTGATTGCCGATGCCGGAAACGGGCGATTGCTTGGCGGGGTCCACACCGAAGAAGCGTTCCAGAGCAGATATTTCCCGGGTTCACTGTTCAAAATTGCCATTGCTGTGGCATGGATGCAGCGGGGCGGTGCAACTCCACAACGCCAATTCACCTGCGTTGGGCACGATTCGACCAACCAGACGTTGGCGCGCTGTTGGCTTGCAAAAGGGCATGGTTCGGTGAAGTTCGTGAGCGCGTTTGCTGCTTCCTGCAACCTCTATTTTCGTCACATCGCTGCCGGAATCAGCCATGTAGAAATGATCCAAGCCGCAAAACAATTGGGGATGATCGGCCCAAGCCGCTTCCCGGGTGAACCAATTTCCCCCCCTGCGATACCCCAGATAGATGACCAGAATCTTCTTGGCGAATCTTTCACTGTCTCCCCCGCGCAGATGCTCCGGTTTGGGCTAACCCTTGCCACACGCGGGCGGTTGGCCACCACTCCATTCCAGCTTTCCGGGGCGCGCTACCGGCTGCTGTACCGTGGGCTGCAGGAATGCGTGCGGACGGGAACCGCAAAAGGGGCATGGAGGAAGGATTTCACAATCAGCGGAAAAACCGGAACCGTCTATCCCCCCGGAACACGCCAGCGAACGGTTGGCTGGTTTGTTGGATTTGCCCCGGCAACTCACCCACGCTACGCCATTGTGGTGCTGCAACCCGACGCAACCGGAAGCCAAGCCGCCACCACCGCAGGGGATATTTTGGGGAGGCTGATGTGATGCTGGCCACGTTCTTTCTCTGCTGTGCAATGCTTTCAGCCACTGCAACAGATAACCAGCAACCTCAGGGAACACCGCCGCCAGTGCGGTTGCTTCTGTTTGCCCAAACCACACCGCGCAGCATCACCATTTCCTCCTCCTCCCCTGTTACTGTCACCACCGCCATCGACCCTCCGCAAAAAACCGAGCGAAAGCGATTGCCGCGAACGGAAATCAGGGCAGAAAGGGACGGTAGGATGTTGCGGGTGGGAACAACCAACGCGGCATCGGTGGTGATAACGGGGGAGCGGATTATCCTGCAATCGGAAGGGAGAAAAAGGGTGGTGGCGGGAATCGTCACCATCACCCAGCAGGGGAAGCAATTGCGCGTTGTGGCGACCATCGCCCAGCAGCAGTATCTATCAACCGCGCTTGCCTCCGAAAGTGCTTCGGGCGAACCATTTCAATATCTGATTGCCCTTTCGGTGCTGCAACGGAACTACCTGCAAACCCACCGCAACCGCCACCAACCCGATGCCGACCTGTGCGACAACACACACTGCCAACGTGCCGACAACACCAGCCCTTCCAAAACGGTGCAGCGTGCCGTTGCTGCCGCAGCCAAGATTCAGCTTACCGACACCACGACTGACGGTACGGCCTACCCCTGCTATTACTCCGCAAACTGTGGCGGTAGCACCCTAACCCCCAAGCAAGTTTGGGGGAGCAGCGAGGCCGGATACTCAGCCGTGGCGTGCGATTTCTGCCGGCAGGGGAAATGGAACCGATGGCAGCGCGCAACAGCGGCCACGCCGCAAGTGGAGCAACTGGTTCGGCAAGCCCCCCCCGCGCCGTTTCTCAGCGATGACTTCAAAATTGCGATGGGGCGGATGGTTGGGTTCAACGTGGTGTTAAGCAACACTGTGGAAAACATTGAGCGGCGCGAAGGGAAATTTTGGTTCAGTGGGCGGGGGTTTGGGCACCGCGTTGGGCTCTGTTGCGCTGGGGGGATGACGCTGGCAAAACGGGGCCGAGCGGCAGCAGAAATTTTGCGAACCTATTTTCCAGATGCTTCCGTTGGCGTTGCTGAAGTCAAGTAAGTGATTCGCCTTGCACGCAACAGTGACTGGGGTTCCACCGGAACACTCACCCCGCTCATGCTGAGCCTGTCGAAGCATCAAAGCAGCCAGCAATGAGGTTCGGGAGCATCTCAGAATCCCGCCGCCGCTCCATCGCAGACTCCTTGTCGAAGCCCCCGATCATTCGGGGCAATGACGAAACGTTCCCAGTCCAACGCTAACGCCGTAATGAATATCCAACAACTTCTCGATGCGCAGAAACCAGCACCAGCACTCACTCCATTACTCATGGGGGTCGTCAACGTCACGCCCGACAGTTTCTCCGATGGCGGGAGGTTCCTTCGGCCCGATGCCGCAATTGAGCACGGGGTGCGGCTGTTGGATGAAGGAGCTGACATCATAGATATTGGCGGCCAATCAACCCGCCCCCCCGGAAGCGATTACGGAAGCGGAAGCCAAAGCGTGGAGACCGAAGAAGAATTGCGGCGGGTGATCCCGGTGATTACCGAGCTTGTGAAGCTACGCCCCAATGCCGTCATCTCCGTTGACACCATGAAGCCGCAGGTTGCCGAAGCCGCGCTGGAAGCTGGGGCAGCCATCATCAACGATGTCAGTGCCGGACAGTATGACCCCGCGATATGGGAGGTTGCCGCCCACGCCAGCGCCCCCTATATCCTGATGCACGGCCACAACCCACACGCCCACCGCCCAGCCGCCGATTACCACTACCACGACGTTGTTGCCCAAGTTGCCGAATGGCTTGCCGAGCGGATTGCGCTGGCGCGGCAATCGGGGGTGCGGCAGATTGTGGCCGATTGCGGCATTGGCTTCGCAAAAGGGTTTCAAGAAAATTGCGAGCTGCTGCGGCGGCATCGTGAGCTGTTGGCATTGGGGGTTCCGCTGCTGGTGGGCGCTTCCCGGAAAGCGTTTATTGGCCGGATACTTGGCGGGGTTTCCCCAACCGAGCGGTTGTTCGGAACCCTGGCCGCCCACCATGTTGCGGTAGCCAACGGCGCATCCATCATCCGGACTCATGACGTTCGTGCAGCCCGCGATTTCTTCACAGTTCTTTCAACGCTCTCGGGCTTGAACGGAGAATAAGCCCCCCCCCAGCTCATCATAGAGTTAGCAAAATGCCTACCCTCCTCTCTCTCTCTCTCTCTCTCTCTTTCTTTCTCTCTCTCTCTCTTTCTTCCCTCTGTGCTCTCTGTGTCTCTGTGGTTCATTCTCCGTAGTTCATTTTCTGTGGTTCATTTTCTGTGGTTCATTTTCTTCTTTCGTCTGTTGCAAAATTGAGGGGAAGCAAATGGAGTCTGTTCCCGTAACTTTGCGGCTTATGAGAACCGCAGCCCTTTACCAGCTCCTTTTCGGACTTCTATCAATCATTGGCAGCATTGTTGGCTACATCCAAGGCGATCCGGTTGTGGCGCTGCTGATTGGTGCCGTTGGCGGGTTGCTGCTGCTGATCAACGGTCTATCCATGCAGAAAGGCTCACGCCGTGCCATGATGCTCTGCTTGCTTCTTTCGGTTGCGATTGGCGGCTATTTTGGGTTTCGCTACTTCGCCGATGGAGCGGGGGTGTATCCGGCGGGGGTGTTGGCGGTGCTGGCGGCCATCTCACTGTTGGCTATCGGGATTGTGGCGGTGCAACCAGCCGAACGGAAACGAATTTTTTAAGGCCACACCAAAGCCATACCAGCGTGCATCCACTTAATTTTGAGCAGCCCACCCCCGAACTGCTTGTCATCAAATGGCAGAATGGCACAACCTCAACCCTTTCCACAGCCACGCTTCGCCAGCATTGCCCTTGCACAAACTGCCGTTCCAACACACACTTACGCCCAGCCACGGGGCCAAGTCTGATCAGCGCATCAATGACCACAATCCGCCAGATGGTGCTGATTGGAAGCCGCCAGTTGCAGATCATTTGGGAAGATGGACACCAGTGGGGATTGTACCCGTGGGAACTGCTTCGCAGCCTTGCCGAACCGGCGGAGAACCAGTAATGGGGGGAACGCAAGCAATCATTGACCGCAACGCGCTGCGGAACAACGTGCGCTGTATCCGCCGCACAATCCCGCCAGCGACGCGAATCATGGGGGTTGTGAAAGCCAACTGCTACGGCCACTCCACCCGGCTTTGCGTTCCGGTGTTGCGCGATGAAGGGCTTGATCTGTTCGGCGTGGCAAATGTTGAAGAAGGACGGCAGCTGCGGCAATCGGGGGTTGAGGGGACGATTGTGGTGCTGGGCCCCCCGCTTCCGGGAATGATGGAAGCATACGGCCAGCACCGGCTGGAAGCATTGGTCAGCAACGCCCGAATGGCCGCCCAACTTGCTGAGGCAACCCCCATTGGGGCTTCGGTGAACGTCCATCTGTTTGTTGATACCGGAATGGCCCGCAACGGTTCCCACCCCGACGATGCGGTGGAGGTCCTTCGGTTTATGCGTGAGTTGCCACAACTCAGCATTGTCGGATTTGCCAGCCACTTTGCCACAAGCGATGAGCCGGAAAACCCCTTCACACTTCAGCAGCTGGCAATTTTTGATGCCACGCTTCGCCGCGCAACCGATGCTGGGTTCCGTTTCCGCGATGTTCACTTGGCCAACAGCGGCGGGATTTTTAATGTCCCCGATTCGCACCATTCGGTGGTTCGCCCCGGGTTGTCGCTGTATGGCTATCACCCCACCGAATCCCGGCAGGCCAGCAGTGGACTGGTTCCGGTGATGAATCTGCACACCCACGTTGCCAACGTGACCCGTTTCCCTGCCGGTGTATCGGTCAGCTATGGCCGGCGGTACTTCACCCGGCAGGAAACGGAGATCGCCACGCTCCCAATCGGCTACGGCGACGGGCTGATGCGGACGCTTACCAACAAGCTGAATGTGCTGATTGCTGGCAGCCGTTTCCCCGTGGTCGGGACTATCTGCATGGATGAAGTGATGGTAGATTTGGGGCTGGACTCAGGGGTTCACCCCGGGGAGAAAGCGGTGTTGATAGGGGCTATCGGCAATCATCAGATTGATGCCTACCAGCTTGCCAACGCCGCCGGAACTATCCCGTACGAAATTTGCACGAACATCTCCGCAAGGGTCCCGCGCATTGCCGCCGATTGATGACCATCGGCAAGCGTTCGCATTCTTAACAACAACCGAACAATAGTAATCGTGCCCTCCCGATGAAAATTTTCGCAGTGATTATGGCTGGCGGCGTTGGCTCGCGCCTGTGGCCCAAAAGTCGTGAAGCCAACCCGAAACAGCTGTTGCACATTCTTGGCGATGGAACCATGATCCAGAACACGGTGGCGCGCTTGCAGCCACTGATTCCGTTCCAGGATATTTTTATCGTCACCAACCGCAGCCAAGTGGAGGCGATTTGCCAGCAGAATCCACAGATTCCGCGTGAGAATATCATTGCCGAACCGTTCGGCAGAAACACCGCGCCATGCGTTGCCCTGACGGCAACCATCCTTCGCGACAGGGATCCGGAAGGGGTGATGGTGGTGCTTCCGGCAGATCACTGGATTCAGAACGTTGGTGAGTTCCAGCAGAAACTGCGGCTTGCTTGCGAGGCCGCCCACCAGATGCGTTCCCTTGTGACGATGGGCATTGCCCCAACCCGTCCGGAGACCGGCTACGGCTATATCCAATGGTTGGACAGGGCCGATTCGGCAAACCAATTTTTTGAGCAAGGATTGCGCCCGGTGAAAACTTTTGCCGAGAAGCCAGACCTTGCCACCGCACAAGAATTTTTAGAAAGCGGCGATTTTCTCTGGAATAGCGGGATGTTTGCATGGAGGGTGGACACCATCATGGAAGAGTTCCAGCGGTATCTGCCGGAACTGATGGAGCAAGTGGAATCCATCCATGCCGCTATCGGTTCCGATTATTATACCGACCAGTTGGAGAACATCTACGGCCAGATCATGCCGATCTCGATTGACTACGGCATCATGGAAAAATCACAGCGGGTGTATGTTACCCCGTGCGAGTTCGGCTGGAGCGATGTGGGAAGCTGGGATGAGACCTACCGGCTATCCCGCAAGGACAGCAACGGCAACTCCATTGTTGGCGACGTTGTCACGATTGACACCAACAACACGTTCGTCCGCACTGCCGGGAAGATGATTGCCACGGTGGGGGTGAATGACTTAATTGTGATTGACACCGACGACGCACTCCTAATCTGCCACCGGGGCGATTCCCAGCGGGTGCAAGCCGTGGTGGATTACCTGCGGCGCAAGAAAATTACCAGTTTGTTGTAGCCAGCAACCAAGCACTGCGAAGCAGCGGCGATACCTCACTCACCTTACGCAGAATTTGAATAGCGAACACTTGGCGGTTCGGTGGCTCCACTCATACTTCGACGGGGCTCAGCATGAGCGGAGGTTCTTTCCGGTGGAACACCGAACCACGGTCATCACCAAGCTCCAGCGTGGCTTTGCGTAAGGTGAGTGACTAATGACCAATGACCAGTGACCCTCTTTTCAACTGACCACTGACAACTGACCACTGACAACTGACCTTGGCTTTGCGTAAGGTCAGGTAGTAAGATTCGGGATCATCTCAGAATCCCGCGCAACATTGGCTTGCCTTCGCCCTGCTTTCTCAAAGCCCTCCTCGTCTCGGAATCAACCTATCTGGAACCAAGCATGAGCCAGCAATTGCGACTATTCTGGTGGTTGTGGTGCGGATGCCTGATACCTCCATTCTCTCAATCCTCCGTAATCGCACAAACGTTGGGGGGAAGCGACAGCACGTGGATTGATGCCGAAGAACAGGTGCAGGTGACTGATACTGTGATTGCTCCCTCCCCCTCTGATACCCTGTTTGTTGAAGAGGGAACTCTTCTTCAGCTTGAAGGGGAGGCCAGTTATTATGCCGATGCGTTCGAGGGGAGGCCAACCTCCTGCGGTGAGCGATTCCAGCAGGACGAGCTAACGGCGGCTCATCGCGAATTTCCGTTTGGCACTGTTCTGAAAGTTGTGAGCCTTGCTAACGGAGCCTACACGATTGTCCGGATCAACGACCGTGGCCCTTGGCGGCCGCACCGCATCATTGACCTTTCGCGGTGCGCTGCCCAGCAATTGGGGATGCTGAACACTGGTGTTGCCAATGTTCGCTTAGAAATTTTGCGCTGGGGGCCGTAGCCACACTTTTTTTGCGGCTCAAGCAGTTCCTGCAATGGGGATATGCTGTTATATTTGACGCAACTGATTTTTTCTTCTCCCTTCCGGTAACACTTCTTCTTAAGTAGGGTCTTTGTATCTGCTGCCGAATTTCGGGTGGTAGCTTCCATTATTGTATGGTGTTAACTCAGCAAGTGGGTTGCCTCTTCTACAGAATCAACAGACAGTTCTCAGCTCATAACAACTTCCAATCTTCAACCTATCGGGGAACTTCAGCATGAATCGAACTACTCCATGCAGGAACCGGACAAAGGGCATACTGGCCTTATTGTTTACGTTGTTCCTTGCGGCCCTTTCGCCAGGGCTGCTGCGTGCGCAAGCACCGGCCATTGGGGAATGTCAAGGTGGCTTATCCTATGTGATAGCCTTCCCAGACACCTCGACGAACACTTTCGACAACCGCTATCAGCCTAAATACGCGCCACTCTTTGAGTTTTTCATCTACTCATCGGTAGAAGGGAACAAGGTTCGCGTGGGATCGGGTGCTGGGGCATCCCGCACGATTATCCCGCAGGCTGGCAAATTCGAGCGTGTTCCGGCACTGCCAAACCCGGTTGTCAATTTCTCCGGGACACCATCGTTCAACACCTTCAAGATTGAAGCTGATTACCCGATTGTGGTCTATGCCTACTTCGCAACGCCGTTTGGTGGCGAGGCATTCACCCCAATTCCGGTGGAATCATGGGGCACGGAGTACTTTGCCAACATGATGCCGGGCGAGGTGATCAACGACCTGAACCCAGGCGGTGAGTTCAACTACCAGCGGTTCCCACGGACTGCCCCAGCCGAGATCACCATCCTTTCGGCATTTGACGACACCCGCATCACCATCTACAACACCGCCCAGTTGGACGGTTTCCCAAAAACTGTAGATGTGGAGTTGAAAGCCTACCAGGCATATCAAATCCAAAGCTATGTGGATACAGCAACCGAAAATATCGGCAGCGCACAGCCGGATCTTGCTGGCTCGATCATTATCTCCAACAATCCCATTGGCGTTATCGCCACCACCAGCCGCACACCGAACCGCGATTTGGGTGCTGGCTTGGGGCAAAACTCCATGAAGAACCCCCTGATGGAGTCCATGGCCTCCAAGGATCAGATGGGGAAGAAATTCGTCTATCTGCCGGCATGGGATCAAAGCCGCCCAACAGGGGAACCTGGGGAGAAAACCGAGGAAAAACGCCCGCATGAAATTGTCCGCATCGTCGGTGTTCAGCAGGATTACAGAACCGAGGGGTACGAGACCGATGGATCCAGCGGTGCCCGTTCAAACTTTGGTATTGATTACCAAAAGAACTACACCTCTGTGATCGGTGTTCCTTCGCCACGCTATTACGAAACCGACACCGCAGCCATTGCAATGCACTCCACCAGCACAGCCGTCCGCTTTAACGGGACAACGCTCTACTGGGGGAACTACATTGGTGCAAGCTATGATGCAATGAGCGTACCCTGGATGGTGGAAATGACCCCACGCGAGCAATGGGTCAGCTTCGCTCCGTTCTACGCGCCTCCATACCCCACCAATGGCGGAAATGGCTCCATGACCCATTATTTCAACTTGACGACCGAAGAGCGGTACAAGGATAGCGTCTTTATCAAAATCGGTAATGGTGCCGAACAATCGTTTGTCTTCAACCGTGGGAAAATCCCTGGCACCGATCTGATATGGGGAACAATTCAGCCGAACGCTGGCATTGACTACTACGTCCGCGGCAACAGCGATAACGTGAAATTTTACGGCTTCGTTTACGGCAACCTGAAAGGAACCGAGCTCTATCGCCCAGGCAAAATCAAAAAGAACCCCGGGCCAAACACCGCTGGCGCAGGGGATAGCAAAGGGAAAAACAAGCTCCTCCATCCTTCCGAATATGAAGAGTACAACGCAATGGCCTACGCCTACCCGTTGGCTCCGTCACGTTGCTCGCTTGGCCCTGGCGACTCGCTGTTGTTAGAGATTGAGCAGGTCTGCGACCTGATGAAGGTGAAAGCACAAGCAATCAACGAAAAGCCAGTTGGCATGAAGAGCATTGTGCTGGAGAAAGGGGCGGTGAACACGAAGCTGGTGTTTATTGATCCGGTGCGTGCCGACCTTGTTGTTCGTAAAACAAAAGTGGAGTTCGATGTTCGGCCAATCAACCGGTTCGAGGATGCCGAGGCCACAGTGATCATCACCGACCGCACAGGCAAGAAGACCCGCATCCCGTACAAGTATTATGCCGAGCGTCTGGACCTGACACCGCAGCGCGATAGCGTGATTGAGTTTGGCCAGGTGACGATCAACACAACCTCGGCCGATAGCACAATCAAAATCTGCAATCCGCTTGGCCGCCCAATCACCGTGAAGGAGATTGAGCTGGTTCTGAAAACTCAGCGGTTCGAGATTGTGCACGAGGGCAAAACCGGCGACAAATTTGCGCTTGATAAAGTGCTGCAACCAGGTGAGTGTTTCGAGATTAAAGCGCGTGTCACGCCAAACGTTGAAAACCGTTTGTACGAAGACTCGGTGAAAATCAAGACAGAGTGCGGCGAGTTCAAAATTGGGCTACGTGCCGAGACCTCGAAGCCTTGCATCTACGTTGACGATCTTGATTTCGGCAGCTTCGACTTGTCGAACGATATTGATAAGCAAGGACGGTTCAAGGACCTGAAGATCTGCAACAACGCTCGTTCCGGTAAAGTGTTCTTCAACAACCCAAGCGGGCAAGCAGTGGTGGAATGGCTGAACACCTTGTTCACCGTTACTCAGCAGGATATTGACAAACTGAAGACCACGGTGCTTGGTCCTGGCGAGTGCGTCACCATCACGGTGAAGTTCACGCCCGGCACAGAAACTGGCGTGTTCGCAACAACCGCACGCTTCTGGGCCAACGTCCGCGACTGCCGCGACACCTCGGTCTGGATTGCCCGCGTCACCAAACCAGGGCCACAAATCGGAAGCCACGATTGGCTGAAGCGTTGGCTCTCCAACACGTTGAACACCTGCACCAAGAGCGATTCCGGCGTGTATGTGGCAACGGTTCCGATCTCCAACAATGGGAACAGCCCATTCACCGTGACCGGTATTGACCTGGTTGGCCAAGATGCTGACGACGGATACTTCACGCTGGATATGAGCGATCCGAATCTTTCCGTCAGCCAAGGCGATGTTATCCAGGTGTTCGATCCGAACACTCAGAACTACACTTACCAGCGCGTCCTGTTCCGCCCGAAAGATGAGCGGAAATACCACTGCGAAATCGTGCTGACCACCAGCGCCGGCGAAGTGAAAGGGACGTTGGATGGCGAGGGAATCGAATCACACATCAACATCACCGACAACGACTTCGGTCGCCATTTGTTCACGGGGACAGGTTCGGTGAATGTTTCGGGAACGATCACGGTCGTATCGCCGTCGTCCACACGGCCAACAACTATCACACGGATTGAGTTGGCAAACCCGAACTTCGATTGGGCACCGGGGCAAGCCGCATTGTTGCCACAGAACTCCACACCATGGGTGTTGGCAAAGGATAGCGCGGTTGATTTGCAAGTGGTGTATCTGCCACAAGCCAGCGGCGACCACACAGCCGATGTCATCCTTGAAGGTGACTTCACCAAGTGCGAACCAAAGACCGTTGGGAAACTTGCCGGACGCACCTACACGCTTGGCGTATCGGCACAAGGCCATGACTTTGGTAATATCCTCACGTGCGAGAACGGCACCGGGTTTGCCACCGTCACGAATACTGGCGAAGACGACATCCTGATTGAAAGCGCGACGCTGATTGACCCGAACAACAGTGGCTACTACAATGGGCCATTGACGACAAAGACCTACCCAATTCGCCTGGCGAAGGGTGCGTCCGAGCAGTTCGAGGTTCAGTACGCACCAACAACGCCAGGGAACTATCCAGCAACGGTTCACTTTGTGATCCGCAGCGGCGATAGCTCGCGGATCATTGATCCCGACTTGGTTGCCAATATCACCGGATCGGCATTTGTTGTGCAGGCCACAGCAAGCATAGCAAAGGGCTATGTTCGCTATCCTGGCACGCAGCTTCAAGTTCCGGTAACGTTGGAGGATGCCAACTTGGATCCGGCAAAGGTTGCTTCATTGCAGTTCACCATCAACTACGAGAAGGGAATGCTTGCACTGCGGACCCCACCGGTCATCTTGCAAGGCACCTTGATGGAAGGTTGGACAATGGGCCCACCAAACTTGCAGGCTGGCAACTTCACGGCAACGTTTACCGCACCGGCCGGGCAGTATCTGCAAGGGAACAACAAGCCATTGCTGATTCTAGACTTCTTGACCTTCTTGGGCGAGAAGATGCAATCCGACCTGCCGTTCACGATTACCTTAATCGGTAGCGAACGCTGCGCTTCGGTGGTGACAGTTCCAGGCGACGCCCGCATTGACTCGGTTTGCGGTTTGAACTTCCGGTTGATTAAGGCCACCGAAGGAAACTTCGCGCTGGATCAGAACAAGCCGAATCCGTTCAACCCAACAACCGAAATCACTTTTGGCGTGGGGCTTGATGGCCAAACCTCGCTGGTGATCTACAACGCCGTTGGCGAGCGCGTAGCAACACTGGTGAACCAATACCTGCAACCAGGCAATTACACCGTCACGTGGGATGCCACCGGCTACCCATCTGGCTTGTACTACTACCGACTGAACTCGGGGCATTGGTCAAAAACCAACTCGATGATCTTAAGCAAGTAATTCTTAGGGTCTCTGAGAAGACGCAAGCGGCGCATCTGATTTCAGATGCGCCGCTTTTTTGTGCTTACCAGTAGCTTCACCACGGGAAGCGAAGCTCGGGACATTGAAGAATTATCAGAACTCACTTTCGCTCGAAATCACCAGCAATAGAACTCACCCGCCCTCCTCTCTCTGTCCTGACGATACGCTTCTACCATTCTACTGGCAACGATGCCAGTGCTGATCTTCACCCCATCAATGCTTCCCACCCCCGCCGCAGTGGTGATGGATTCTGGATAGTCGCCAAAATGCAATAACGGCCTGAGTTGGATTGCTATCGTTGGCTCGGCATCGGGGCGAATGTCGAACACGTTCTCCGAAACACCTCGTGTGACCGTCAGCCGATCCCGGGCAATATCCACCGCAACAACCCCGAACGCCCCGCCCCCCTTCCCGTCTCCAACAACGCCCCCTTCCCCTTGTTGCGGAATGTCTAATAGACCTGAAACGGCGTGGCTACTGGCAACTGGGCTACCACAGGAACCCGCAAGCCGGATTGAGCAACCAGCAAAAAATCAGCAAGCGAAGGAGTAGTGGTCTCGGAAATCAGAAATCGGTGGTTGAAGATCGGATGGGTGAGAAACGGTGTCACAGGTGGCAGTAAGAAGATTCGGGAGAAAAGATCACAGGAGAAACTCATCCTTCATCTTCGCCCCCACTTCTGCGGAAATGACACCAAGGGGGCTTTCCGCAAATCACATTGCTGCAAGGCTCTTCGCACACAGACTCCCTCTATTCTTCCCCTCTTGTAATCCACCGTTTTTCGGTCAGGATGCCGTCCAGCCGGATATCAAGATTATCGGTGGGAAGTTGGTCGAAGATCTGAATCTCGAATGCCACCCCGATAGCTGGGCGTGGGAATTGTGTCAGGAACTGGTCGTAGTACCCTTTGCCATAGCCCAAGCGGTTGCATTGAAGGTCGGCAGCAAGCACCGGAGCAAGCACCAGATCACACTCTTCCATGTTGAACAACGTGGCATCGGTTGGCTCAAGGATACCCAACTCCGTCGTGCGGTAGTTGGTGTTCGGCACAATCTGGAATTGCTGGCTTCCGCCATCATCCATCACCCGCATCAGCCCCACTTTCTTCCCCATTTCCCACGATAAGTTGATAATTGGGCGGATATCAACTTCGCTTCCAATGGGCAAATACACGTGCAGCCCGCGCGCATCCAGAAACTGGTCAAGGTCAATCATACTGCGGCAAATTTCAAGGCTTGCGGCAGCGCGTTCTTCAACTGTTAGCGTGTTGCGTCGTTGGCGGGCAAGACTTCGGAGTTCATCTTTGCTGGATGCGGGTTTGCGGTTCATATCATCGCCTCTAGACAAGCGGCAGATTCAACGTTGATGCTTGCGGCGTAGCGTTCTTTTTCGGAAGCAATCTGGGCAACGGCATCAACCAGTTTTTCCAGATCATCCATGGAGTTGAAGATGCCGATGGTGGCGCGAACAGCCCCCGGCAGTTGTGCAGCTTCGCCAGCCGCAACCTTCTGGCGGACCGACTCGGCATCGGTGCAGCCAAGCAAGCGGGTTAGATACGGGTGGGCGCAGAAACATCCATTTCGCGTGGCAATCCCGTAGTTGTTGTTCAGCACCGTCGAGACGGTATCGTGATGCACGCCGGGGATGTTAAAGGAAAGCACCCCTAATTTTTTTTCTGCCGGAATATCCCCCAACACCGTCACGCCGGGAATTGCACGCAGTTTCTGCTCAATCGGCTTCAATATCTCAAGCTCGTGGCTGCGCACCCAATCCATGCCGATGTTATTGAGCCACGTAATCGCTTCCCCCAGGGCAATCACCCCAGCGATATTTGGGGTTCCGCTCAAATGCCGCTCCATTCCATCGGCCCAGACGACATCAGTATCGGTCACAAACTTCACCGTGCCGCCGCCGGGAATGTATGGTGTTGCGGCATTGAACGCCGAGCGATTGGCAACAAGGAAGGCTGCACCAAACGGAGCATACGCCTTGTGGCCAGCGGCGGCAAGAAAATCGATGTGTTCGGGGTGGTCGTCGGGGCGCATATTGATGCTGTGATGCGCCACAAGCTGGGCAGCATCCACCAAAATTTTCGCGCCATGCTGGTGGGCCAATCGGGCAATTCCATAAATATCTGGCATAAACCCCGTGACGTTGCTTGCCCCGGTAATTGCCACCAATTTAATGCGGTTATTTTTTAGCTTGGATTCCAGATCGTTGTAATCCAGCGACCCATCGGCAAGCACCTCAACGCGGTGAACCGGGCCATGGCGGCGGTGCGGAAGATCGTTCGAATGATGCTCCATCGAGGAAACCAACGTCCCCCCTTCGGTCTGGCTCAGTAAATATCCGGCAAGATCCAGTGCCGTGGTGGTGTTGGTGGTGAACACCACTTCGTTGGTGGCGGCATCGGCCCCCAAGAACTGGAGAATTGTCTCGCTAACAGCATCGAACAACGCAGAAGCCTTCTGCGAAAGGTAGTGATTGCCGCGGTGGATGTTGGCGTAATACTTCTCCAGAAATTCGCGATACGTATCCAGCACCGGGGTTGGCGGATGGGTGCTTGCGCCATGATCCAAATAGATAATGGAGCGTTCAATACCATCCGGCGAAATAAAACACTGGCTGGTAATGGGGAACTGACATCGGATAGCATCGAACTTGCTCATGGAGGCTCCACCGAATAGTGACGTAGGAAGAAGGAACGTGGCCAGCACGCCAGCCACTGCATGGCCATTGTGTGGCGTTTGCAGCATCTGGAGTTGGCAAGGCGAATTTACACCCAAAGCCGTAATCCGCAGCACCCTTGTACGGATGTTCACGCTTCCCCACAACCTTCATGCTTGGATTGGCCGCGGCTCTCTTCGTAGCTTGCCTTCGTCACTGAACAAAGCCACGGTATCATGCTTGCAGCAACCGAGAACACGGGGTACGAACTGTGCTAACAAGAACACGCCACGCGCTTGCCGAAATGGGGAGCCATGCCTTATTCATCGGTAAATTTTTTCGCGGCATCTTCGTTCCCCCCTACGAGTTCCGCCAGATCATTCGGCACATTGATGAATTAGGGGCATTATCGCTGCCGTTAACGCTCATCATTAATTTTATCATGGGGCTAATCCTTGCCATGCAAGCCCGCCCAACAATGGTAAAGTTTGGCGCAACAGCATTTATCCCAGCATTGGTTACCCGCTCGCTAACGATTGAGTTAGCCCCAGTGATCACCGCACTGGTTGTTGCTGGGCGTGTGGCATCCGGCATTGCTGCCGAGCTTGGCTCCATGAAAGTCACCGAGCAGATCGAGGCGATGGAGTGTTCGGGGATCAATCCATACCGCTACTTGGTGATCCCCCGAGTGATAGCCCTGGTGATCCTGATGCCGATGCTGACATTGTTCGCTGATTTCATTGGAATTTTTGGAAGCTACATCGCCGAATACATTGCCACCGGCGCAACAACGGAGTACTACTACAGCCAAGTGATTGACTCCCTCTACTTCACCGATGTAATGCCTGGGGTGTTCAAAACAGCATTTTTTGGGTTTGCTATCGCAATGGTCGGCTGCTATAAAGGCTTCCATGTTGGCGGCGGCACCGAGGGCGTTGGGAAGGCAACAACCAGCGCGGTGGTGCTCTCCTCCCTTTGGATTATCGTGATTGATATGATAATGGTGAAGTTGATTATCACGTATTTCCCTGATCCTTTTTAATGATCTATTAGTCCGGCCATCAAAACTTATCATCATTTGATATCGGGGTAAACATGGTGACAATTTCGCAAACTGAAGACACGTGCCTATAACTCCAAGAGAATGTGCAAGGCTACAAGGTCTTCCCGATTGGTTCAGATTGAATTTGAACGATACATACGCTTATCGGCAAATAGGCAATGGGGTTAGCGTTCCTGTGGTTGAGCAGTTGTTTTCTAATTATTTTGAAAATAACAGCATCCCCATGTTCAACGATTAACCATTTATA
>JADZEY010000058.1 GCA_020850315.1 Armatimonadota bacterium
ATCACCCTCTACTCACTTCCAAACTCTACGAACCCTCCAAAAAATACGTCCGCAACTCCCCCTTCCCCTTGATGGTCAACACCCCACGCTCCACAACTCCAAATTCCCCTTGGCTCGCAATCGCTTCGGCAAACTCCCCGCTCACATGAATCTTCCCTGCTTCCCCGTGGCTTTCCATTCGGCTGGCGGTGTTTACGGTGTCGCCGTAGATGTCGTAGGCCAGTTTCCCAACGCCAATCACCCCGCCGGTGATGCTTCCGGTGTGGAGGCCGATCCTGATCTCGAACTCTGTCCCTTCCGGTAGATGCTCCGTGATGCTGGCTGGCATCGCAACATCTTCCAGCATCTCCATTGCCATTCGCGCTATTCGCTCCACGTGATCCGTGCACTCGGTTGGTGCGCCGCAGACTGCCATGTAGCCGTCGCCGATTGTTTTGATCCGCTCGCAGCCGTGCTTGGCGGCGATGCTGTCGAAGTGGGCGAAGATGAAGTTCATGAACTCCAGCACCGCGCTGGCTGGCATTCGTGCGGTCATCGGGGTGAAGCCGACGACATCGGCGAACAACACACTTGCCGAATCGAAGCGGTCAGCGATGTTCTCCTCGCCAGCGATGATGCGCTCGGCGATGCTTGGCGGGAGGGTTTTGTGGAGTAACTCCTCGGTGGCTTTGGCGCGAGCGTGTTCGATGGCGATCCGTTTCTCCATCTCCGCAATCTGCCGCTGCTGCTCTACTTGAATCGCCTTCTTCTGTGCTTCTTCGCCTTGAACCTCCTCTTTGATCTCAAAGAAGCTCTCAAGGTGGCGAAAGGCTTCCTCCCAGCGGTGTTCTTGCTGGTAGAGGTCGGCTAAGGATTGATGAGCTTTGTAGAGTTCCTGCTTTGTACCGAGTTCTTCATTCAGCGCGATTGCTTGGCGAAGGAGTTCTTCGGCTTTGGTTGGGTTGTACTCGGCGAAGTCTTTGTTGGCATACAGTCTGCCGATGTTGCCAGTCACATGGGCAATGCCAGAGCGATTCCCAAGCTCTTCATGCAGTGCCATCGCACGGGTGAAATACTCCAACGCTCGCCGATAGTCCGATTGCCTCCAATACACATTCCCGATGTTGCCAGTAACAGTGGCAACGCCGGAACGATCCCCAAGCTCTTCAAGCAGTGCAATCGCATGGGTGAAATACTCCAACGCTTGCGGGTAGTTCGAGAGGTTGTTGTACACAAGCCCGATGTTGCTGGTACCAAAGGCAACACCGGAACGCTCGCCAAGCTCTTCATGCAGTTCAAGCGCACGGGTGTAATACTCCAACGCTCGTGGGTAGTCCGAGAGGTTATTGTACACAACCCCAATGCTGCCAGTAACACGGGCAACGCCAGAGCGATTTCCAAGCTCTTCATGCAGTTCAAGCGCACGGGTGAAATACTCCAACGCGCGTGCGTAGTCTGAAAGGCTACCATAGACATTCCCGATGTTGCCAGTAACAATGGCAACATCGGAACGATTCCCAAGCTCGTCATGCAGTGCAACCGCGCGGGTGTAATACTCCAACGCGCGCGAGTAATTCGAGAGGCGATTGTGTACACTCCCGATGTTGCCAGTAACGCGGGCAACGCCGGAACGATCGCCAAGCTCGTCATGCAAGGCAATCGAACGGGTGAAATACTCCAACGCCCGTGGGTAGTCCGAGAGACTATAGTGCACAGTTCCGATGTTGCCAGACACACGGGCAACGCCGGAACGCTCGCCAATGGATTCGTACAGCCTCAGCGCTTGCTCCCATCGCTCCAATGCCTCGCTATATCTTCCCTGCCGCCAATGCGCTCCACCCTGCAAGCGCAAGGCATTGGCTTCGGTGGCTACTTCGCCGGCTTGCTTGGCAAGGGTTTCGGCTTCGGTGGCGGCGGCAAGGCTTTCGGTATGCTGGCCGTGTTTCTCCAATTCTTCAGCAAGCTGGTTCAGTGCTTGGGCGCGTTGGCTGGGGAATGTGGCCGATTCGGCGGCGGCGGTGCGGAGGGTGGCGAGGGGATCAGTGAGAGAATTCGGCATTGCAGGTTATCTGGTTTGTTGGCTGGCTCGCGCAAATTCGCAAACAGAACCGAAGTGGGAAGGGGTTACGGTAGGCATCTGTAAAAAATCTCCGCTTGGCTTCAACCCGGTGTCCATACCTCGTATTTTGGGCGCACGGTTTTTTCATTACTTAGCACACAGCTATGGCGCGCCACTACGTCTCCAACAAAAACGAAAGCGTCAGGATGTTCCAGAGCGATTTCATGGAATGGTTTTCGCATATCCACCCCGCTACTCCAATTGTGCTGTACGTTCCGGTGGTTGTGTGGATGCTCTATCTGGCCTTGTCCCAGCCTGAGCTTTCTTGGATCGGTATTGTGGGGTTGTTTGCCGCAGGTGTTTTCTATTGGACGTTGGTGGAGTATTTGCTCCACCGTTTTGTGTTCCATTACCAGCCCAAAAGCGGGTGGGGGAAGCGGCTCCATTTCACCATGCACGGCGTTCACCACGATTACCCGAACGACGCAACGCGGTTGGTGATGGCACCAGCCGTCAGCATTCCACTGGCGTTCTTTTTTTATTTCACTACTCAGCTCATTGTTGGCCCGGCTCTTACTCCTGCGATTTTTGCCGGGCAGGTGTTCGGCTATATCTGCTACGATACCCTCCACTATGCAGCGCATCACCTCCCCATGAAATGGGGTGCTTTGGCATGGCTGAAAAAACATCATCTGCGCCATCATTATGGCGATATGCACACTGGCTACGGTGTCACCTCGCCACTGTGGGATATTGTGTTCGGCACGCACGGAGTGCGCCCCCCTGCTTCCCCCTGAAGGGCTTCGCGTTCCCCCCAAGCTTGGGGGAAAATCGGGGGCAGAGCAAGGGAGGGTTTCTCCTTCATCCTTTATCCTTCATCCTTTCTTCTTCATCCTTCATCCTTCCCCCGGCTACCACTTCTCACCACATCGGCCCGTTCCTTCATCGTAAGTTTGCGCTTGATTCGTAAGCACTTCATCGTTCACTGTCCGTTTTTGGACCTTATTCCACAAGGAGCGTAAGAACAGGCATGGCAATCCGCATTGCTATCAATGGTTTTGGCCGCATTGGGCGGCTGGTGTTTCGGCACGCAATGGCAAACAAAGGGGCGTTTGATGTGGTCGGCATCAACGATTTGACCGACGCAGCAACCCTTGCTCACCTGCTGAAATACGATTCGGTTCATGGCCGCTACAACGGCTCGATTCAGGTTGAAGGGAACGACTTGATTGTTGATGGCGACCGCATCACCATCAGTGCCGAAAAACAGATTGAAAATTTGAAATGGGGCCAGATTGATGTAGCGATTGAATCCACAGGGAAGTTCACCGACCGCGCCGCGCTGCAGAAGCACCTTGACAACGGCGCAAACCGCGTGGTGCTGACCGCCCCGGCAAAAGATGCAATGGACGCAACAGTGGTGCTTGGCGTAAACGAACACCTGCTGACCCCCGATGTGAAAGTCCTATCGAACGCAAGCTGCACCACCAACTGCCTTGCCCCAATGGTGAAAGTCCTGCTGGATAATTTTGGCATCCAAAGCGGCTTTATGACCACGGTTCACTCCTACACGAACGACCAGAATATCCTAGACCTTCCCCACAAAGACTTGCGCCGCGCCCGCGCCGCAGCGGTCAACATCATCCCCACCAGCACCGGCGCAGCGAAGGCACTCAGTCTAGTGATTCCGGAAGTGAAAGGAAAGCTGGACGGCTTCGCGCTGCGTGTGCCAACTCCCGATGGCTCGATAACTGACTTCACAGCAGTTGTTGAGAAAGCAGCTACTAAGCAGGAAATCAACGCAGCATTCCAAGCCGCCGCTGCCGAAGGGGCGTTGGCCGGAATTTTGGAGTACAGCACCGATCCACTGGTCAGCAGTGATATTGTTGGGAACGCTCACTCCTGCATCTTCGACTCACTCTCCACAATGGTGATTGGGAACATGGTGAAAGTGGTGGGCTGGTACGATAACGAGTACGGGTACTCCAAGCGGATTGTGGATTTGGTGCAGAAAGTGGCGGCACTGTAAAACAACACGGCGCAACAACACGGCGCAACGATGACACCTCACAGCTACACAGCAACCATCAACTGGGAACGCGATGGAGCTTCGTTCAGCGACAACCGCTACAGCCGTGGGCATGAATGGAGGTTTGATGGCGGGATAACTGTTCCGGCTTCTTCCTCCCCTGCCTCCGTTCCGCTCCCCTTTTCGGTGGCCAACGCGGTTGATCCCGAAGAGGCGTTGGTGGCGGCCACGGCAAGTTGCCATATGCTCTGTTTTTTATGGCTGGCAGCGCAACGCGGGTTTGTTGTGGAGAGCTACCAGGATCAGGCATTCGGGATTATGGAGGCGAACAACGAAGGGAAAGTGGTATTCAGCCGTATCACCCTTCGCCCTCGGGTTCAATTTCATCATCCGGGGCCAACACCGCAGGAGCTTGAACAGCTGCATCATGCGGCTCACGAATCGTGCTACATTGCTAACACACTGAAGTGTGCGGTGGTGGTGGAAGACCACTATTGAAACCATTATGATGTTGCAGCCATGCTGCATCAAAGCAATAACAACAGAAGGAGGACTGCTTGTCGAGCAGTCCTCCTTTTTTTTTCTCACGCTCACCGTCTCGGGGCAACGCCATGCTGGAGCTTGGTGAGTGCATGATGCCGAAGCCCCCGAACCTTCTTCCTTTCTTCTTCTTCCTCCCCCCTCGCCCGCCCTACAGATGCTTGGCTCTGTCTGGCCAATCGGGAGAGGGGGGCCGCGCCGATAGAATCGGCATCTTCGAGGGAGTGAGGGAAAACACTGCCATTCGGTAGCTGCACATCCGATTTCTTCTCAGCCGCCCCTTTCCTCCCTTCATACTTCTCTCAGCTACTGCACCCTGGTGACCTTGAAGTAGGAATCGGTTTCGATGGTCACGGTTTCGGTTCCGCCGGTGTTGTCGTCGGCCCACTGTAGGGTGACGTTGCCGGATGTTCCAGCGGTCCGCACCAGCCCTTTCACATAGACGATGGCGCGGTTGGCTGCTGCCAGGTTCACCACTGTTCCCGCTGTGCCTGATGTTGCAAGAATATCTGCTTCGCGAGAGGTTGCGCCGTTTTCTTGGCGGGCGTTGTAGCTCACCTTCATGGTGGTACCGGTTGGAACTGTCAGTGCCATCTGCAGATTATGCCCGCCTGCGGTCGTGCTGACGTAGAGTACGCCCTCAAGCTCATAGACTTCGTTAGCATTGAGGGCAATCGAAAGGTGGTCGTCGTTTTGTAGTGTGTTGCTGCTGGTGACCCCTTCGTTGGCAGTTTTGCGCGCAAAAGCAAGCCCGCCAACGGCTCCCAGATTGCTTGATGACCACTCCAACGTTGCCGCCGTGGCGGTTGGCGCTGGCGTGCTGGCAACCCGAAGCACCTGCCCTGCCGTCCCGTTGGTTGCTGGAAGCGTGTAGGTGATGTTGTTGGATTGGGCTTGCGCCTTGAAGGCCGTGTAGTTCGTTGCTGCGGGATAATTGAAGGCACTGTTCGGTTCGTAGAATTGGACTTCACGCGCTGTGCCATCAACGTTCCCAATCAGAACATTGGCATTGCCGAAATAGGCAACACTGGTAAAATTGGCTCCGGTTGAGCTTAGATCGGTTTGTGTAGCGGTGCTTGACCCATTGAACCCGAAGCTGTTGGAACCGATTTTCAGATAATTGCCACCAGGAATTACCGACCCATTTGAGCCAGCGATGCTATTGTCATTACCGCCACCAATCACTGAGTAGTTGGAGGTGGTGATCGTATCGTTCAGCCCTGCGCCAATTATCACATTGGTGCTGCCAACAACTCTGTTCCCCGTGCCACCAACGATGACACCAAAATTGCTTGTGCTGACTGAGTTGATTGTTGCAGCCCCATTGGACCCTCCCCCGCTAATCACCGACCCCGATGAGCCACTAACCGTATTGCCGTTGAACCCACCGATGATGTTTGGACTGGTTGTTCCCGGCTCGTAGCGCATCACTCGTTGATTGCCGCCGGTTGCAGCGCCAGCGTTATTCACACGAATCTCAAAGGCTGTGTTGTCAGTCGTTCCCAAAAAATCTGTTCCGGGTGTTGTGCCCGCGTTGCCGGTAAGGGACCAGCCGCTGCCGCTGGCAGTCGCCCACTCCAGTGTGCCTGTGGTTGCTGTTGCTCCGGTTGCAAGCCGCAAAACTTGCCCATCGGTTCCGTTGACAGCGGGTAAGGTGTAGGTGATGTTGTTGGCTTGGGCTTGGGCTTTGAAGGCTGTGTATTCTGTGCCACTGCCATTTGGTTCTTGCAATCGCAATTCGCCTTCAGTCCCACCGTTGGAAAGAAGCAGATTGCCGTCGCGAACCTCTAATTTTTGGGTGGGCACCAACTGGCCAATGCCAACATTCCCGTTGAAGTAGGATTGCGCCGAAGCATCGCTGCGGATAGCGTAGGAGGTGGTGTAGCCGCTAACCCCGCTGATTCGTAGCCCAACAGCATCATCCCCCGTAACATTCATGTTAATCCCTTCAGCCCGTGTGGCAACGCCGGCAGTGCTGGCGTTAAGGTTGACATTTAGCCCGTACATCTCGGCCACTGTGGTGCTGGATGAGGAGTTAATATCTGCCCGAAATCCAGCAATGCTGTTAGTAACTGCTCCACCAGTATTGACATACAGATTGGCTCCGACTCCATATAACTCATCAGCACTTCCCCCATCCATCAGTGCTGTGAAATTTGTGCCTGCAATTTGAGTGTAGTCGGTGTTGGAGGTGCTTGCCACGGTAATGATTTTCTCATCTAAGCCGACACGCTCAATCGAACCACCCGTTGCAGCAGTGCTGTTGTCGGTTACCAACGTAGCGTTGGGGTAAACGCCCCCCCCTCCCGATCCAATAGCCACACCAGTTGGGATGGTGAAAATAGTGTTGCGGATATCCTGGGCAACAATGAAATGGTTTGCTGTTGGGGAGAACGAGAGGTTTGCCAGCTTCTGCACGTTTGCTCCGGATGGCGCGGCAAAGTCGGTGACGAGGTTGCTGATTTGTGCGGAATAAGGGGTCGTGACCGTTGGCGTTCCACCAGCGTTGATCGTGCTTCCGCCGCTACCAACTTTCAGCAGGCTTCCCTCGCTGATGTTCACATTGCCTGTGGCATCCAACGCTGTTGCTGTGCCGGTTCCGGTTTTGGTGGCCACCAGCGTTAGTGCCGTTGCGTTGTTGTTCCCCGCCGCGCCCGCGCTGCTGCTGATCCGGGCTCCAGTGCTGGCAGCATCCGGGGCCGTAGCAGCGTAGGCAACATCGAACAGGTGATTCGTCCGCGGCGTTGCCGTGGCTTGCTGGCTGCTCACGTTGTACAGAATTCCAGCCCCTCCTCCCCACTCCAACGTTGCTGCCGTTGCCGTTGGTGCTGGGCTGCTGGCAATCTGCAGCACTTGCCCGGCTGTGCCGTTGATTGCTGGAAGCGTGTAGGTGATGTTGTTGGCTTGGGCTTGGGCAACAAATGCGCTGTAATCGCTGCCGCCTGGCTCAAGAAGCCGAAGCTCACCTCCAATGTCGGCGTTGGTCCCAAGAAAGAAATTCCGCCAGCGGAAGGTGCTTGATCCAAGATCGAAGCTGTTGTTTGTCCCCGGCAGCAGATGCCCCGAAACCGACTGCGACCCGCTGGAAGGGGTGGAAATAAGGAACGAGCCAGCTCCGGCAGGATCGGGGATTGTGAGTGTGCCGCCAGTAATTGGGCCGGGGGCGGTGTTCACGATAATTGCGTTTCCGTTGTTGTCATCCAGCACCATCCGTTGGGCACGAACGTCGCGGTTTTGGGCGTACGCCGATGTAGCACATAGCGTAGCAAGCACGCCGATGCTCAGAAAGAATCGTAACGTCATGGGGAATCCACCTTGTGGTTATTGCCTGTACCTTGTTTTGTCCAAACGCACTGTATCCCAGAATCCAAGCCCCTACGCTTGGATTCTGGATAGGATGTGTTTGGTGTGGGGAGTTCGCTCACTCCCCGAACTACCCTGTTACTGACAGGGCTTTCTGCACAGCTTCAATCCTCTATTCTTGAAGCTGTGGACAGTATCAGTTGGCTCGGTATGCCCCCCAAACTTGTGGGAAAGGACAGATTATCTTTAATACCGTAGCCATACGCGCAAACCCCGCTTGTTCGCTGGCTCCGCTCAAACTTCAACCCTGCTCAACATGCGCGGATGCTGGATTTTTCATTCGGCATTCGACACTCGACACTCGACATTCCCCAATTCCACTACTGCGTCTCGATGACGTGGTAGAAGAATTGATAGCTGGTTGTGTTGGCGGGCAAGCCGATGAAGCTGACGGTAAAGCCGCCCGTTGTGCGCGAGATATGCGCGCCAATGCCCGCCGCCGGGCCGTTTGCCGGTGTCAGAACAACGATTGGAGCCGTTCCGTAGGCAAGACTGAAGCTGACCGTTGCTTGCGCTCCGGTGGCTGCCGCGCTGTTGGTTGTGATGTCAAGCAATCCGGCAACATCGGTGGCGTTGCTGAGCGTTGCGCTGGCAACCCCTGCCCCCAACGTTCCGGTGCTTAGTGCTGTTGTCTGCTGCGAAGTCACGTGGCCGTTGGCGATTGCCACGCGGGAGTTTGTGACGGAGGTTGCTCCATTGACCAGCAACGCAGCATCCCCCGTTCCGCTGTTGGTAATCGCGAAGGTTTCGGTTGCTGCGCTGTTGCGATCCAACCCGGTTTCGGCGATTGTCAAATCGGTTGCGCCACCGCTGTTCACCACCAAGTTGTCGGCAACCGTCACATCCCCTGCGCTGTTGCTGATCTGCGATGCCGCTGTGGCAAGGACGATGTTCCCCGTGGCGTTCAGCGCGGTTGCTGTTCCGGTTCCCGTTGGCGTTGCCACCAGCGTTAGTGCAGTTGCGTTGTTGTTCCCCGCCGCGCCCGCGCTGCTGCTGATCCGGGCTCCAGTGCTGGCAGCATCCGGGGCCGCAGCTGCGTAGGCAACATCAAACAGGTGATTCGTCCGCGGCGTTGCCGTGGCTTGCTGGCTGCTGACGTTGTACAGAACCCCAGGCCCTCCTCCCCACTCCAACGTTGCCGTTGTTGCTGTGGGTGCTGGGCTGCTGGCAACCTGAAGCACTTGACCAGCAGACCCGTTTGCTGCCGGAAGTGTGTAGGTGATGTCGTTGGCTTGCGTTTGCGCTTTGAACGCTGTGTAATTCGTGCCACTCGGGAATGCACCAGCCGTGTTGTACGCCTCGAAGAACCGTAGCTCGCTTGGGTTGTTATCGTTGTTAGCAAGCCACAGATCGGTGTTGCCGAAGACGGCTACGTCGGGGGCGGAAATGGTCATTGGGAGTGAACCGCCAGCGTTATTGGCGTGGAATCCGAAGCTGCGGTCAGCAGTTGCATCCAGCGTTAGGCCGTAGCCGCCCGGGATAGCGGAACGGCTCCCGGCAGCCATGTTGCTGAAGCCACCACCCACCGTTGCATAGGTGTCTGAAGCCGTGTTGCCATTGCCACCACTCACGGTTGCATGCGATGCCGATGCCGTGTTGCCTTGCCCCCCTCCTACCGCCGTATAGCCTGCTGAGGCCATGTTGCTTTCGCCTCCACCCACCGTAGCAGAGGGTGCCGATGCCGTGTTGGTTACCCCTCCCCCCACCGTGGCAGTGCCTCCTGAAGCTGTGTTGGTAAAGCCTCCGTTTACCGTTGACCAAGCTCCCGAAGCCGTGTTGCTTTGGCCACCACCTACCGTGGCATAGGATGCCGATGCCGTGTTGGCCAGACCGCCACTCACCGTCGCATACTGGTTGTCGTTGGTTGCGCCAGCGTTATCCCCTGCACGGTTGCTCTGTCCCCCACCTACCACTCCATAATCATCCGTCACACTGTTGGTGGCTCCGTTGGCTCCACCGCCGGAGATCGTTGCGCCAATCGCCCCCGCCGTCACGCTGTTGCCGTTGAACCCACCGATGATGTTCGCGCTGTTCGCGTTTGGCTCGAACCGCATCACACGCCGGCGGCCTTCGGTGGCTGTGCCACCTTCGTCCACGTGTATCTCGAAGGCTTGGGCATCGGTGGTTCCCAAAAAATTCGTTCCGGCGGTGGTTCCGGTGTTGCCGGTTAATGCCCATGATACACTAGCAACGGTCGAGCTTACTGAACGCTTCAATAAATCGCCGTTGTTGTCGGCAACGATGATGCCGTCGTTGGCCGTTGGCGTGTAGGTTCCGGTAAGGGCAGCGCCGCTTAACGATCCCATCCGCACGTTTGCCGTTCCTGCGGTTCCGCTGGAACGAATGGCGTTCATGTAGGTGGTGTTGGTGTTGCCGGTGCCGATGTAGCTGCCAGCCGTAAGCGATGCTGGGCGGTTGGCATCGCTGCTTCCCAGATAGACATCGCCGCCGCCGTTGGCAACGATTGCAAAACGATTTCCGGTCCCGCCAGTGGTTTGGAAGAACCCGCCAACAACCGCATTGGTTCCGTTCCCCGCCCCCGCAGCCGTTCCATGCACGCCAACCGATAACCCGCTGTTGGTTCCGCCAGTGCTGTTGGCTGTTCCCACCGCGCCAAGTGTTGTGGTGGCTGCCCCGCTCCCGCTGCTTGCGGCTTCGCCATACACGCCACGGCTTGTTGTGTTTCCTGTGTTATTCTGGCTGAACCCGGCCAGGGCAACGCCTGTTGGCGGAGCCACTGGCGTGGTGGCTGCCGAAGCAATCACGCCGTTTCTGGTTGCGCCGGATTGTGCCTGCACCGCCACCGTTGCCCCCTCGAAACTGCCACCAGTTGCAGGGCGCGTTGTGCCACCAACGCTGATTCCGGTTCCGGTGCCGGCAGTGGCAGCGTTGTAGCTGATTCCGGTTCCGCCAGTGATGTTGATGCCAGTTGCCAGATTAGCTCCGGCACCGCCGCCAAGCCGAATGCCAATCCCTGTTCCGCCGGCGGCTGCGGAGATTGCAAGGCCAGCATCGTTTGCTCCGGTTGCCCCAACGTTGGTGACTTTCACGCCGGTTGAGGTTGTGGTTCCGGTCATGTTCACCGCAACGCCAATCCCCCCTGTTGCATCCACTGTTCCAACAGCAAGTTTTGTTGTGGAAACTGGGGTGGCATTGATTCCGATTCCCCCGCCGCTTCCAACGGTCATGCGGGTGGCGTTGCCAGTGCGAACGTCAATATCCGTTGCTGAAACGGTGCCGAAAATGTTCGATGATGGAGAAGTGTTCCCCCCCAACAACCAAGCAGTGGAGGTGATTTGGTTATCAACGTAGTTTTTGGTGGCGGCATCTTGCGGCGCGGTTGGGTCGGCCACGTTCTCAATTTTATCACTCGACGCGCTGATGATCCCGGTTCCTGCGTTCAAGGTGATGTTGTCGTTTCCATCCCCCAACGTCACCGCGCCGTTTGCGCCAAGCGTGGTGAATGCCCCCGTGCTTCGGGTTGTTGCGCCAACTGGAGTTCCATCCACCGTTCCGCCGCTGATTGTCAGGTTGTCGTTCACTTGTGCGTCGGTCAACCCCGCTCCAATCCGCACTGCATTAATGGTTGTGCTGCCGCTGTTGGTGCTGGCAATCAGTGCGTTCCCTTGTCCTGCGGTGGTCGGCAGTGTTTGCGTTGCTGTCCAGGTGTTTGCGCTGGCAAGGTTCACCCCCAACGGGTTCCCGCTGGTTCCATCACCCGTCAGTGTGC
>JADZEY010000059.1 GCA_020850315.1 Armatimonadota bacterium
ATCACCCTCTACTCACTTCCAAACTCTACGAACCCTCCAAAAAATACGTCCGCAACTCCCCCTTCCCCTTGATGGTCAACACCCCACGCTCCACAACTCCAAATTCCCCTTGGCTCGCAATCGCTTCCGCAAACTCCTCGCTCACGTGAACTTTCCCCGCTTCCCCGTGGCTCTCCATTCGGCTGGCCGTGTTTACGGTGTCGCCGTAGATGTCGTAGGCCAACTTCCCAACGCCAATCACCCCGCCGGTGATGCTTCCGGTGTGGAGGCCGATCCTGATCTCGAACTCTGTCCCTTCCGGTAGATGCTCCGTGATGCTGGCTGGCATCACAACATCTTCCAGCATCTCTATCGCCATTCGGGCGATTCGCGCCACGTGATCCGGGCACTCCACCGGCGCGCCGCAGACCGCCATGTAGCCGTCGCCGATGGTCTTGATCCGCTCGCAGCCGTGCTTGGCGGCGATGCTGTCGAAGTGGGCGAAGATGAAATTCATGAACTCCAGCACCGCGCTGGCTGGCATCCGTGCGGTCATTGGGGTGAAGCCGACGACATCGGCGAACAGGACACTTGCCGAATCGAAGCGGTCGGCGATGTTCTCCTCGCCAGCGATGATGCGGTTGGCGATGCTTGGCGGGAGGGTTTTGTGGAGTAACTCCTCGGTGGCTTTGGCATGGGCGCGCTCAACAGCAATGCGTTTCTCCATCTCCGCAATCTGCCGCTGCTGCTCTACTTGAATCGCCTTCTTCAGTGCCTCCTCGGTGTGGACTTCTTGATAGACTTGGTGGAACAGCTTGTACTGCTCAAGTGCTTCCTCCGGGCGGCTCTCTTGCTGGTAGAGGTTGACTAAGGATTCATAGGCTTGGTACATCTGCTGTTTTGCATCAAGCTCTTGGTTCATGGCAATTGCTTGCTGAAGGAGTTCTTCGGCTTTCGTGGGGTTGTACTCAGCGAAGTCTTTTTTTGCATAGAGTATGCCGATGTTGCCAGTAACATTGGCAACACCCAAACGCTCCCCAAGCTCTTCATGCAAGGCAATCGCACGAGTGAGATACTCCAACGCCGGTGGGTAGTCTGTAAGTCGATTGTACACATCGCCGATGTTGCCAGTAACAATGGCAACGCCGGAACGATTCCCAAGCTCTTCATGCAAGGCAAGCGCACGGGTGTCATACTCCAACGCTCGCGGGTAGTCCGAGAGGCGATAGTACACATTCCCGATGTTGCCAGTAACACGGGCAACACCCAAACGCTCCCCAAGCTCTTCATGCAAGGCAATCGCACGGCTGTAATACTCCAACGCTCGCGGGTAGTCCGAGAGGCGATAGTACACAATCCCGATGTTGCAAGTAACACTGGCAACGCCGGAACGATCCCCAAGCTCTTCATGCAGTTCAATCGCACGGGTGAAATACTCCAACGCTCGCGTATAGTCCGAGAGGTCCACGTACACAAGCCCGATGTTGCCAGTAACCTTGGCAACACCCAAACGATCCCCAAGCTCTTCATGCAATTCAATCGCGCGGGTGTAATACTCCAACGCTCGCGCATAGTCCGAAAGGTTCAAGTACACAATCCCGATGTTGCCAGTAACACGGGCAACACCCAAACGATCCCCAAGCTCTTCATGCAAGGCAACCGCACGGGTGAAATACTCCAACGCTCGCGGGTAGTCCGAGAGATTCCTGTACACAATCCCGATGTTGCCAGTAACACGGGCAACGCCGGAACGATTGCCAAGCTCTTCGTGCAGATCAATCGCACGGGCGAAATACTCCAACGCCTTCGCGTACTCCGACAGGCTCTGGTACACAGTCCCGATGTTCCCGGTGACACGCGCCACACCGGAACGATCGCCAAGCTCTGCAAAGAGTCTCAGCGATTGCTCGAATAACCGTAATGCCTCGCTCTGCTCACCTCTGCGAGAATGCACCACCCCTTGCAACCGCAAGGCTGTGGCTTCGGCGGGTTGGTCGCCAGCTTGTTGGGCAAGCTCGCAGGCTTCTGTGGCGGCGGCAAGGCTTTCAGCATACTGGCCGTGTTTTTCTAATTCTGCAGCAAGCTGGTTCAGCGCGGTGGCGCAGGCGACAGGGGTGGGGGCGGCGGCTACAGCGGCGTGGAGGTTGGTAAGAGTTTCAGGCATCTGATGAACGGATTCTATGAAGTTTTGCTATGGCTTTTGGATAGATTATTGCTCGTCGGATTCCCACTGTTGCTGGCTGATGAACCGCCAGTAGTTCTGGCGGTGAACCCCATGCACCGCGCTGTTCGGATAGGCAGCCATAAACCCTTTCGGGATTCTTAGCCGAGCAGCATTCCATTTGAATTCATACCCGCAAAGCTCACCTCCAGATTCTTCGATGTAGTCAAGCTCCTGGCGGTCGTGCGTGCGCCAGAAGTACTGCTGAACTGGGGCCGGTATCCAAGACAAGAGTTTGCGCCGCTCGGTCATCAGGTAATTCTCCCACAACGCCCCTTTATCGGTGCGTAGCTCTATCGGTTGAAAGTTCGCAATCAGTGCGTTGCGGACTCCGTTGTCGTAAAAGTAAATCTTCCGCGATTGCGTTAGCTCCTTCCTCATATTCCGGCTGAATGCCGAAAGCCGATAGACCACAAACGCACGCTCCAACAGGTCAATGTAGCGGATGATCGTCTCCTTGTCCACCCCCACCGTTCGCGCAAGCTCGTTGTAGGAGACCTCGCTCCCCAGCTGCAACGCAAGTGCCGTGACCAGCCGCTCGATCACCTCCGGTTTGCGAACGTCGTTCATGGTGAAAATATCCTTGTAGAGATAACTGGTGGTCAGGGTGCGAAGCAGCATCGGTGCGTCGTCAAGGTGCTGGGCAATATCGGGATAGAGGCCGTAGATCAGCCGCTGATCCAGCAGCCGCTCCTCTTCCATCACCGAGGTCTGCGCGGCCAGTTCTACCGAAGCAAACGGATAGGCCACAAACTCGAACTTGCGCCCAGTAAGCGGCTCGTTTGTTGATTGCGAAAGTGCGAAGGCCGATGACCCGGTGACGATTAAGCGAAGCTGCGGAAGGGTATCAATCATCAGCTTCAGCACAAGGCCGATGTCGGGGACGCGCTGTGCTTCATCAATCACAACAAGCGTGGCCTTGCCAACCAGTTGTTTCAGCCGGGTGGAACTGGCATTGGTGAGCATTGCCCTGATGTCGGGTTCGTCGCAATTCCAGAGCAGATATTTTTCGCCGGACTGGTTGGCAATGGCAGTGACCAGCGTTGTTTTCCCCACCTGGCGCGCTCCGGTTAGGATAACCGCCTTGCCCTTGCCAAGCCGTTGAAGAATCTGCTGATAGAGTTTGCGAGGGATCATTGATGCTGAAACTTTGGTGAGCGTAACCGCCAAACTTACACCAAATCAGCGAGCATACTCACGTGGTTGATGGAAATTGTAGAAAATACGCCCGCAGCTCCCCTTTATTTTCCCGGACTACTCACGTTGTTCGCTGCAAGCCCTCACCCCCTCGAAGATGCCGATTCTATCGGTACGCCCTCTCCCAAGCTGATGGAGCTACTGCTTCCTCTTCATTGGTTGGATGGGAGAAGGAGCCAGAGAAGGGGAAAGAAAAGTGGGTATCTCACCGAACCTCACCCCGCTCATGCTGAGCCCGTCGAAGCCTGTCCGTTCATTCCAGTATAAACGCAAGTGGGGAAGGGGAGCGAATTGCTCTCCTTCCCCACTTGCGTTTTTTTCACCCCCTTCACCCCACCTTCCTCATCCCCCGGAACAACAACACTTCATCCACTTCAACCTGGGTCCAGGCTTCCCACAATCGGCGCAGCAGCAGGGCATCGCCGCCGGTTAGGATCACTTTCCCCGAGCCGCCAAACAGGCGGTGGTTCAGCGTTCCAACAATTCCCGCCGCGCCGTATGCGGTTCCGGCAACAACTCCGTTCGTCACCGATGCAACAGTGGTGCGGGCTGGGTATTCCGGCGGCTGGTCGGGGTCAATCACTGGCAGCAGTGGCACGCGCTGGTGCAGCCCTTCGGTGCTGGTTCGGAACCCCGGCATGATGGCCCCCCAGTATGGCCGCCCGCCATGCAGCGCGTCAATCGTGATGGCAGTGCCGCAGGAGACCACAATCCCATCTTTCCGCATCCCGAACAGGTTCAGCACACGGTCAAGGCCAAGCGTGTCGGGGGTCTCGTAGCTGCTGCCAACAAAGCCTGCAACGTCCTGGCGGGCAATCACCCGAAGCGTCGGGAACCCCTGCAACTGCGGCAACACCTCACCGCTTAACTCCTCTCCAACCGGCGCGCAGAGTATCGGGCGGTCGGCGGTGTGCTGAGCAGCCTGATGAAGGTGTTCCAACAACCCCGCAACCTCCGTAAATCGCAGCACTTCCGGGTCGCGAGCGTTCAGGTCCTGGGCGCACTTTATGGTGCTGTTGCCAATCTCGATAAACAACGGTGTGTTCTGCATTGCTGTGGGGAAAACGTGAGATCAGGGATGGTTGGCCGCCACCGGTTGGGAAGCCTTCTGGAGGGTGATCTGGAACAGAAACGGCCACCGCTTTCCGGTGACAAACAGCCGATCCGATTTGGCATCGTAGGCAATGCCGTTCAGCACTTCGGTGTCGGGGCCTCGCTCTTCCGGTTTCAGCAGTCCGCTCAGGTTAATCCATCCGGTCACGTTGCCGGAGTAGGGGTCAATCTGGGCAATGCGGTCGGTTTGGTAGATATTCGCCAAAATTTTTCCGTTGACGAACTCCAACTCGTTCAACTGATCCACCGCACGCCCTCCATCGAACACACTCACCCTTCCAACTTCGTGCAGTGTGGTGGGATCCAAGTAGCGGAGGATGTTGGTCCCATCGCTTAAAATCAGGTACTGATCGTTCTGCGTAAGCCCCCACCCTTCGCCGGGGTATTGGAAGCTGCCGATTTGGCTGAAGGTGTTCAGGTCGTAGATAAATCCGGTTTGGTTCCGCCACGTGACTTGGTAGATTTTCCCATTGCGAATCGTCATCCCCTCTCCAAAAATTTCCCGATCCAATGCCACTTTCTGCAGAACTCTCCCCGTGGTTGGGTCCACCTTCCGCAACGTGGATTCGCCGTTCAACCCCGTGGTCTCGTAGAAAAATCCATCCAACCACACCAGCCCTTGCGTGTAGGCTTTGGGGTCGTGCGGGAATTTGTTGACCACCGTAAACGTGAACTCCTCCGGCCCAGCCGCCGTTGTTGGCGGGGGAATCGGTGGAGTGCTGGGGTCTGGTGGAGTTGTTGGCGATACCGTTCGGACGGTATCCTTGCCGTTGCTTTGCGGTGGCGTATCGCCGGAACAGCTTGCAAGCAACAAGCCCAGAATCAGCCCCGATAGAGTGCCGGAAAAAAACTGCTGTGTGGTCATGCCAGTGTTGGAAAAAAATCAGAGTTGTTGAACGGAATAGCCTTTCGCCCGAAGGAGCTCCACAACCCCCTCTTTCCCCACCAGATGCAACGCGCCAACGGTCACCAAGTGCGTTTGGTTGCCGTGCAGAAACTCCTCAATCTTCGGAATCCAGTTGTGGTTGCGGTCGGTGACGGCGCGCTTGTAAAATTCGGGGTCGGACTTGTAGGTTTTTTGCAGCAGCTTCTCCAGCGATTTCACATCCCCTTGCTGCCATGCCGTCACAATCCCCTTCAGGTCCTTGGCCGACGATCCCTCTTTTGCTCCATCCAGTGCTTGCTTCAGCAACGATTCCTGGGCGGCATCGCTCAGTGAGGAGAAGATGTTGATCTGGTCGGTAACGGCTTCCAGCGCGGCGGTTGATTTGCCCCGCTCCTCGGCTTTGTTGTGGACGTATTTATCAATGCCGTACTCCGCCTCCATTTCAGCTTTTTTCATATCCAATCCCAGCACCGTCAGCGCAACCACCCAGGGCTTGAATTTGTTGAAGAGCGCGACCGCCATTCCCTGCTTTTCCAGTGCCGCAGCAGTTTTTTTGTAGGTGGATTTGGAGATGGAGTTCTTCAAAGTTTTGTCGCCGCTGTACATCCCTTTGGCCAGCATCAATCCGGCAATGGCATCTTGGTTCAGGCTGTCCATGTCGGCCTCGAACGCATAGACCTCGGCCTGGTTGATGGCCGCATCAATCACCGTATCCAACGGATAGATATCCTTGTTCAGCAAGTGGATGGAACCCAGCAGATACACCGTGTTGGTGGGGGAACTCACCTTCCACAAAATATGCTGGGGTGATTGCTTTTTTGGGGATTGTTGGGCGTGGATGGCAACGCCAGCAAGCAGCATGAATGCAGCTGCAACGATTGTTTTTTTGGAGAGAAGAAATGCCATTGGAAATCGCTGATTTATTGTTGAGCGGGTTTGTTTGTTGGTGCTGGTTGTTCGTTCGCAAGGCCGTCAACGCTTCCCGCCGGAACGCCGCGCCACGTGGCAATCTGGGCAATGATTTGCTGGCGGATGCCGTCGCGCAGTGCCCCCACATCGTTGCTGGTTAAGCCAGCGGTGGGGATTGCGGGAAGCACGGCAACTTGCACGGTTCGCGGCTGGCCAAATATCCACGTGTTTTTCGGGAGGCAATCGCCCGATCCGTCAATGGCAATCGGAAGGATTGGCAGCCCTTCGCGGACGGCCAACAGAAACGCGCCGTCGCTGAAACCACCCACACGCCCATCCAAGCTGCGCGTTCCTTCCGGGAAAATGATCACCGAGCAGCGGTCGCGCAGAAACCGTGCAGCGTGGATCAATGCTTGCGCAGCGCGGCGGCGGTCGTGGCGGTCCACCGGGATATCCCCCGCAAGCCGCATCAGCCAACCAAGCACCGGGATGTTGAACAACTCAGCTTTAGCAAACCACTTCATCTCCCAGGGAACCGTAGTGATAAATGGGATATCAGCAAACGACTGGTGATTGCTTACCACCATGTAGGGCCGGCGCGGGTCGGTGACGAACTCCCCTTCGATCCGCAGCTTCCACATTGGGTTGATGGCCACCAGAATCGGAGCCAGCCGCCGCAACACCCTGCCGGTGCGATACCGCGCAGGGTCGCGGTCGAACAACCGCGCCACGCCAACGGGGATCAGCCACAACGTCAGCAACGCCACGGAACTCAGCCATATCCAGATGGATTTCAGGATGCGCATATTGGGAATGTCGAATGCCGAATGTCGAATGCCGAATAAAAAACACCTTCTTCACCACTGACTACTGACCACTGACTACTGACCACTTCTCACCTTCCTCAACTGTGTCAGCAATGCCCGCATGTCGCGGGGAAGATCGGCGTGGAGGGTAAGCGGCTGGCCGGTTGCCGGATGCGTGACGGTCAGCCGTTCGGCGTGAAGCGTCAGGCGGTCAATCAACGGTTGCTCCGGGCGGCCATAATCTTTGAACTTCCGTTTCAGTGTGGAGAGGAGGATTTTTTCCTGGTTGCCGTACATTGGGTCCACAGCCAACGGGAAGCCAACCGCACGGCAATGGACGCGAATTTGGTGCTGGCGGCCAGTGTGTGGCTGTGCTTCGGCAAAGGTGAAACCACGGAATCGCTCGCGCAATTTCAGCACCGTCAGCGATGGCTTTCCGATTGCTGAAGGCTTCATCCGCCCGGGGTGCGCTGGGTCGGTAACGATTGGGATGTCAATCGTCATTTCCTCCTCCAACATCTCCCCTTCCAACATTGCGGCGTACTGCTTGATGGTTGTCCGCTGCTCGAACTGGTCGTTCAATGCCTTGTGTGTTTCGGCATCGCGGGCGAACAGGACAACGCCACTGGTATCCTTGTCAATCCGGTGGACAGTCCAAAGGCGGCCATGTCGCTGCTCGGCAATTTCCTTCAGCGAAGTCCCCACCTCGAACCGTTCCCGAATGGTTGCAATCCCCGATGCTTTATCGAAAGCGATCAGATGTTCATCCTGAAAAAGCACAGCGAACTTTTTCCGCTCCTTGTGTGGGCGGAGGTTTTCTTCGGGGTCCGGAACCCCGTCAATTTCAAAATCAAATTCCCAGTCGTCGTTGTTCTGCATTAGTCGAAGGCTCCTTGCGCCGAACGAAGCGTGTTGTTCATCAGCATGGCAATGGTCATCAGCCCAACGCCGCCGGGCACTGGGGTGATTGCCGAGGCCACGGGGGCAACGGCATCGAAATCAACATCGCCAACAATGCGGTAGCCTTTTTCGGTGGTGGGGTCATCAACGCGGTTGATCCCCACATCAATCACCACGGCCCCGGGCTTCACCATGTTGGCGGTGATGTAGCCCGGCCGGCCAATGGCCGCAACAAGAATATCCGCCTGGCGGGTGATGCTCCCCAAATCCCCTGCGGCCGAGTGTGCAACGGTGACGATAGCATCCCCCCCTTCCCCTTTCCGCAGCAGCAAGTTTGCCAGCGGCTTCCCCACCAACATGCTTCGCCCCACCACAACGGCCCGCTTGCCACGGGTCTGGATTCCGTAATGCTTCAGCATGGCAATCACCCCCGATGGAGTGCATGGTTCGGGGGATGGAAGCCCAATCACCAGCCGCCCAACGTTTGCCGGATGAAATCCATCAACATCCTTGCGTGGATCAATCGCCAGCACAACGGTGTCGGGGTTGATATGCTTCGGCATGGGGGATTGCACAAGGATTCCGTGAACGCGCGGGTCGCTGTTCAGTTCGGCAATCAGCGCAAGCAGTTCCCCCTCGGTGGTCTCTTCCGGCAGCGTGTGGGTGGCGGAATAGAACCCAAGCCGCGCACAAGCCTTCCCCTTGGAGCGGACGTAGGTGGCCGAGGCGGGGTCGGTCCCAACCAGAACTACCGCCAGCCCTGGGGTGATGCCACGATTGCCAAGCAGTTCTTCAGCCTGGATTTTGATGCGTGCTTCGATGGCGGCGGCAACGGTTTTGCCGTCAATGATCTTGTTCTCAATCATTGTTGTATCGTGCATGGGAAAAATGTTGGTTCTTCAATGCTCTCTCTCTCTGAGTTATCCGCCAATTATCCGCGGCTTCGCATGGCGGCGGCGGCGGCCAAAAATTCATCGGGGCTTAGGGCGTTCAACACATCTTCCTTCCGAAGCCACCCCTTGCGGCCAATCGTGATGCCGTAGCGCACCACGTTGAAACCTTCCAGCGAATGGGCGTCGGGGTTGATGGCAATTTTCACCCCTTTGCGAATGGCAAACCGAATCATCCGCCAGCTTAGATCCAACCGGTGCGGGTTGGCGTTCAGCTCGATAGACTTGCCGTGACGGGCGGCGGTCAATATCACTTGCCGAAGGTCAGGGTTGTAGCCAGCCCGTGAAAGAATCAGCCGCCCGGTTGGGTGGCCAAGTATCGTCACGTAGCGGTGTTCCAGTGCGCGGCACAACCGCTCGGTTTGGGCTTCGGGGGGAAGGTTGAAGTTGCTGTGAATGGAGGCCACCACCCCATCTAACGAAGCCAACGCATCGTCGCTTAAATCCATGCTGCCATCGGCAAGGATATCACACTCAATCCCCTTCAGCACCCGGAACTCTGCCGGATCGAACCGCTTGTTCACCTCATCAATCTCCTTCCCTTGCGCCAGCAATCGCTTCTCATCAAGGCCGTTGGCGTAGAAGGCAGCTTTGGAGTGGTCGCACAGCAGAAGGTAGCGGTAGCCAAGCGATCGGGCGTGGTCGGCAAGTTGCTGGATGGAGTTCTGGCCGTCGCTCCAGGTTGAGTGGACGTGCATCACCCCCTGCAGGTCTTCCATCTGGATCAATCGTGGGATGGTTCCATCCACCGCACGGCGTATTTCGTCAATCCCCTCGCGCAGCTCCACCGGAATGAACTGCACCCCCGCAAGCTGGAACAACTCAGCCTCGGTTTCCACCCGAACCGGCGCGCCATCGCGAAGCAGATCATCTTCCGTCAACTCATATCCGTGGTGTTCCAGCGGGATGGAGATCATCATGGTGTAATCGCTTGCGCCGGAGCGTTGGTGCAGCACCACAGCAAAGTGGTCGGCATCGGCAACATCCAAGCGGAGTTTTATTTCGCCATCGAACTTGGCAACGATAACGTTCCCCCGGCGTGCAACGTCCGTCACCCCGGCAACGGCGGCCAAGCCTTGTTCCACCTGCTGGGGTGCGTTGGATTGCAGGACAAAGGCAAGCACCTCTAGTTCTTCATACCCGCGCCGCAGCCGTCCGCTTATTTCGGCGCGCTCCACCGTTGGTATCCCGCGCAGTTGGGGAAGCAATGCTTCGGCAAGGGTTGTGGCGGCATCCAGCCGCAGTTTGCCGCGCCGCTTCTTCACATCTTGGATTCCCGCAAGGATTTTCTCCTGCGATTTCTGCCCAAACCCGGCCAGCCCCGCCACCCGATTTTCCACACAAGCATACTCAAGCTCACCCAGCGTGGTGATGGATAACTGCTGCCACAGTGCACGCACTTTTTTCGCGCCCAATCCGCGCACTTGCAGGATGTCCATCAGCCCCGGCGGGGTTTGCGATTTCAGCCCCTCCAGCGTTGCGGATGTTCCCGTTTCCAGAATCTCCATCACCTCCGGCGCAAGCCCCTTTCCAATTCCGGGAATGCCGGTGACGGCCCCTTGCTGCGCGGCTTGCTGAAGGTCTATTTGTGTGGTTTCCAACGCGCGCGCGGCCCGCCCGTAGGCGCGGCTGCGGAACTCATCCTCGTCATGAAGGACCAGAAGGGTTTCGATGTCGGAAAGGATGTCGGCAACTTGTCGGGCTGTCATTGTTGGTTGTGCTGGGATTGGTCGGGGGCAAAGTTACCGATTTGGAAGCGCGCTCCCCCCTTCGGCCTGCAATCTGGGTGGGGGAACTAACAAGTTCTTGCAAAGGGCAGCGGTAGGTTCGGGGGGCGGTTCCTTTGGGGTTGGTTATTTTTGCGTCTCTATTCTGGTGGCGGTAAAAGGTTTAGGCACGCTGGCAAGAATCTTCAAAGCACAGAACAGCACACAACAACATATTCCCGATTCCATGCCGATCATAACTCCCGATTATTACGACATCAGCGGACTGCTGACCGAAGAAGAACGCCTTCTGCGCGACACCGTCCGCTCCTTTGTTGATGAGGAAATTCTGCCGATTATCGAGCATCACTACCGCGAAGGGATCGCCCCCTTGGGCCTTACCAAACGCTTTGGCGACCTCGGAATTTTTGGCGCGACAATCCCCGAAGAATATGGCGGCGGCGGGATGAACTCCATGTGCTACGGGCTGATTAACATGGAGATGGAGCGGGGCGATTCCGCCATGCGCAGCACTGTTTCGGTGCAAAGCTCGCTGGTGATGTACCCAATCTGGCAGTACGCCAGCGAAGAACTGAAACGCTACTGGCTTCCACGCCTTGCTTCCGGCGATGCTATCGGCTGCTTTGGGCTAACCGAACCCGACTTCGGATCCAACCCCAGCGGAATGATTACCACCGCCCGCGAAACCGACAGCGGATACGTGCTGAACGGAGCCAAAATGTGGATCACCAACGGAACCCTTGCCGACATTGCTGTGGTCTGGGCAAAATTGGATGGTGTGGTGCGTGGCTTCATGGTGGAGAAAGGAACCCCCGGGTTCACCGCGCCGGAGATGAAAGGGAAGCACTCACTGCGTGCATCGGTGACAAGCGAACTGGTGTTCCAGGACTGCGAGGTTCCCAAAACCCACATTATGCCGGGGGTGCAAGGTTTGCGCGGCCCCCTCTCCTGCCTGAACCAAGCTCGATACGGGATCAGTTGGGGCGCAATCGGCGCGGCGATTGCTTGCTTCGAGTCGTCGGTGAAGTATGCCACAACCCGCATCCAATTCGACAAGCCAATCGGTGGATTCCAGCTTGTTCAAGATAAATTGGTCTGGATGCTGAACGAGATCACCAAAGCGCAGCTGCTTTGCTGGCGACTGGCCCAATTGAAGGATGCCGGAACCGTCCGCCCGCAGCAAATCTCCCTGGCAAAACGGAACAACGTCTGGATGGCGTTGGAGTGTGCGCGATTGGCCCGCGAAATTCACGGAGCCAACGGCATTCTGGATGAGTACCCAGTGATGCGCCACGCGGCAAACTTGGAATCAGTGAAAACCTACGAAGGCACACACGACATCCACACCCTGATTCTGGGCCAGGACATCACCGACCTTGCAGCCTTCAACTGATATGGCAATCACCGTCCCAATTCTTCGCGTTCGGGAGGGGTTCGATGACCTTCCCCTCCCGAGCTACGCCACCGCTGGCGCGGCCGGAATGGACCTTCGCGCAGCGGTCGCCAGCTCGGTCACGATTCAGCCGATGGAGCGGGCGGCAATCCCAACTGGGGTTGCCATTGCGTTGCCAGCCGGCTACGAGTGCCAGGTGCGCCCGCGCAGCGGCCTTGCAATCCGCCACGGCATCACCATGATTAATGCCCCCGGAACCGTTGACGAAGACTACCGTGGCGAGATCCAAGTGCTGATGGTGAACTTGGGAAACGAACCCTTCACCATCCAACGTGGCGACCGCATTGCCCAAGCAGTGATTGCACGCTACGAACGGATTGAGTGGGAAGAACACGCCGAACTTGAAGCAAGCCAGCGCGGAGCCGGCGGGTTTGGCAGCACCGGAGCGGGATAATCGCCGCTGGCAATCAACAACACACAGCAACCGCAGGGCAGGAGACGAGATGGAACAGCAGCAGGACGAAACACCACAACCCGCTTCCCCAGCAGATAGCCCAACCATGTCGGAATTGCCAGCGGAATATCATGCTCGGAAGGTGCGCCGCCCGCACATTGCCTTGCGCAGAACCATCCGCCCGCAGGAGATGTTCGCGCTGGTGGGTGGGTTTGCGTTGTATGGCCTGCTGCTGTACACCGTCAGCGCCAACTACGGCTTAGTGATTGATTTTTTTGTGGTGTCGGCACTGGTGTTTTTGCTCTATCCATTCCGCCACGAGATCGTTTCGCGGCGGGTGATGCAGTTGGGGGTTGGCACGTTTCTGCTGTGGCTGTGCATCACGCTGATGGGGGTGCTGTTCCCGTTCATTGCAGCGTTTATCATCGCCTACATCCTTTCGCCGATGGTGCTTTGGTTCCAGCGTCGGGGGATTCCCCGGTGGAGTACGTCGGTCACGGTGGTGCTGATCATTATTGGGGGCTATGTGCTGATCGGTTTCTACGTGATCCCGCCGGTGATTGATGAAATCAACAACCTCTGGACCGCAGCCCAAGCAATGCTACGGGATGCCAACAAATTGCTGGAGAAGGATCGGCTTACCGAGCAACTGACCCGATTGGGAATCCCCAAAAAGCAGGCGCAAGAACTTGTGGTGAACCAGATATTGCCACAGCTGAAAGGGCTTGGCCTTTGGCTTGCCAACTCCTTGATCGAGGTGGTGAAGAACCTGACAACAGTGCTGGAAGGGGTCTTCAACCTGATTGCTATCCCGGTGCTGGCCCTGTACATGATGCTGGATTTCGAGCGGTTGCGTGGGTTTGTGCGGCGTGTGCTGCTGCGTGATAACAAGCGGTATGTACATCTTGTTCGCCGCACCGATCACATCATCAGCAACTACCTTCGCGGCATCCTGACAACCAGTTCCATTGTGGCGGTGTTGGCCACCACAACGCTGGTGCTGTTCGATGTCCCCTACGCTGTGGTGATCGGGATACTTACCGGGGTCTGCAATTTCATCCCAACCATCGGGATGTTCATGAATCTGGGAATCGCAATGGTGTTCTACCTGTTCGCCCCTGGTGATTTCTGGATGCACACGCTTATCACCACCGGAATGATCGGCGGGCTGCACGCGCTGAACGCCTATTTGATTGAACCCAACATCATCGGCGAAAGCGTTGGGCTGCACCCTGTGGTGATGATCGCTTCGCTGTTTGTGTTTGCCCATTTCTTTGGCTTCTTTGGCCTGGTGGTTGCCGTCCCAATCACCGCCGTGATGGTGATGCTGCTGCGCGAATGGTACCAACGCTCGGTCGCGCTACGCAGTCCAAGCGGACATCTATCAGGATGATGACAACAACACAACGATGCACGCCACTGGCAACAGAGGGAGCTGCATCCATACGCAACCGTTTCAGATACTCAGCTTTTTTTTCACGAACGCAATCCATGACCAACCAATCAGATAACGTCGAAGAGACCACAGTGCCAAGCGAACAACCAGCGCAACCACTGCTGGAAATAGAGGGCGAAACCTCCATTCCAGAAACTACCGAGATGCCCACGGCCAGCATCGAAACCGAGGCACCCGCAAAGGGAGAAGAAGCTGAAGAAGCCGAAAGCAGTTTGGCAGACGCTGACGAACCGAACGAAGAAGAAAACGAAGAAGAGACCGAAGCGGTAACCATCAAACGCTCGGGGAATATCTTTTTTGTTGGGGTCCCAATCGGCAACGATGGCGACATCACACTGCGGGCAATCCGCACCCTTGCCAACGCCGACGTTGTGGTCTGCGAGGAAGCCAAAGTTGGTGCGCGCATCATGCGCACCCACAACATCAGTGCAAAGCTGATGGAGATGAACGAACACAACGAGGAAGAAGCCACCGAAGAAGTGATTGCACTGCTGAACGCCGGAAAAACCGTTGCCGTCATCAGCGATGCCGGATTGCCACTGGTGGCCGATCCCGGCGCAACGTTGGTCCAGAAACTTCGCGAACTTCAACTTCGGCCAACGATTATCCCCGGCGTAAGCTCCATCACCACAGCACTGATGGTAAGCGGATTTGGGATTGATGAGTTTGACATGGTTGGATTCCTTCCCCGCAAAAGCGGCGAACGGGAATCCGCCGCACGCGCACTCTGCCGCCGCACCCGCCCGGTGGTCATTCTGGAAACCCCCTACCGCCTCCGCTCCCTTCTCTCCATCCTTTCCGATGTTATGCCACTGCGCCCGGCGGCGTTGGCCATGAACCTCACCATGCCGAACGAAGCAGTGCTGCACGACACCCTTGCCGGGCTGAACGAACGGTTCGTTGAGAAAACATTCCGTGGCGAATTTGTTGTGGTGCTGGGACCGTACACGGAGTTTGAGGAAGAGGATTTCGAAATAGAGGTAGATGATGACGCTGTCTGGTCCGAAACCACCTTCACGTCAACCACCAAATCAATTTGGGCAGAAGAGCCCGTGGCCAAAGAAACCGAAGAAGGGGGCAACCGCCCAGTTCGGAAACGGAATGCCGAGCGATTCTTGACGCAGGATGAAGAGGGGGAAAAGCCAGAGATGGAGCACGATGCCCAGGAAGAAGAAAACCGCTCACGCCGCCGCAACTTCGGGGATGGTGGCGAAGACCAAAGCCGTCCACGCCGAAGCTCGGAAGCAAGAAACGATGACCGCCCGCGCCGCAATTTCGGCGAACGGAGTTTCGGGAAACGCGACGACGACCGCCGACCATTTGGCGACCGCCCGCGCCGCGACTTCAACAACGACCGTGGCGATGGCGACCGCCCACGCCGCAATTTCGGCGAACGGAGCTTCGGGAAACGCGACG
>JADZEY010000060.1 GCA_020850315.1 Armatimonadota bacterium
GCTCAGTGGTAACTCCATGACGCTAATCTATGGTGAATATCCCTACCTTCGTACTACCTCTTCCGTCTCAAATATTTTCTCCCCAAACCACTCCCAGTTTCGCATTCCAATTTATTTGGAGTATAAATCAAAGTTCCCCTTGTATCTTCAAAGCCTTTCATCTTTCCTGAAATACTAAAAGGTTGGCATGGGAAGCCAGCTGTTAAAACATCATGAGGTGGAATTGTTGATAGATCAATGTTTGTTATATCCCCAAATGGAATTTCTCCAAAATTTAATTCATAAGTTTTTTGAGCATGTTTGTTGAATTCGGAGCTAAAAACACATTTCCCCCCCAATTCTTGTAGTGGAATCCGAAAACCACCAATTCCTGCAAATAAGTCTATGAATGTGAAGCTGCTGTTCTTAGGGGGAGGAAATGGGATGTCGAAACTGATTGGCAACAGCTCTTGGATATAGGGTTCGCGAATCAAACCCAGCTCGCCAGTTATGCGGCAAAAATAGTTCGCTGCTTCTTGTTTATAATGGCGAGAAACACCATTAGTGTGATTGTGAAGGTAATGAGTAAAATATGCTAAGTCATTATTAGCATTATTCTCTACATCAATTGCGAACTTCTGTTTTATGGTAGAGTATTTAGCCATAACACTCCATGATTCTGCTTTAGTTCTGTTTTGTTATCACTGGCGTGCTTCAGTGATTGAATACCTAAAATTTCATCACCTTCTCAATTCGCTCTTTTATTGTTTCTACCGTTGGAACAACTGCTTCCATTAATGTAAGGTTGTACGGGATTGGAATATCGGGCGTTGTTAGCCGCTCCACTGGGGCATCAAGGTATGCGAAGGCTTCTTGCGCTATTGTTGCGGCAATCTCGGCACCGAAACCGCAGGTTAGATTGTCTTCATGCACAACAATGCAGCGGCTGGTTTTACGCACCGAACGCAGCACCGCTTCGCGATCCCACGGCATCACCGTCCGAAGGTCCAGAACCTCCACGCTGGCCTCTACGTTTGCGGCGGCCTCCAATGCCCGATGCACCATTTCGCCCCACGTCACTATCGTCACGTCGGTTCCTTCTTTCACCATGTTGGCAACGCCAAACGGGATCATGTAGTCATCGCCAGGATACGGGCGGCGAGCCTCTTTGGTATCCAGAAGTGCGCGATGCTCAAAAAAGAAGGTGGGGTCGTTGCTGCGAAGCGCGGTCCGCAATAAACCCACAGCGTCGGCAGCGTTGGAAGGGAACGCAACACACCACCCAATCAAATGTGCGTAGATAGATTCGCCGCTGACGGAGTGCCACGGATCCCCAGTCTTTTTTCCGAATCCAACCGGAATGCGCACCACCATCGGCGCGGCAAAATTGTTGGCGGTGCGCCAACGCATGGTTCCGCAATCATTAATCTGCTCGTGGGCGGGATCGGCATACTTCCGGAACTGAATCTCCGGAACTGGCATCAGCCCCGCGATTGCCATGCCGACGGCACGGCCAATAATCCCCTCTTCGTTCAGCGAAGTATCGAACACTCGCGACTCCCCAAACCGCACCTGCATATCTACCGTCGCGCCATGCACCCCCCCCTTTTTTCCCACATCCTCGCCAAACACCAGCAGACGGTTGTTCGCCTCCAGCTCCTGCATCAGCGTGCGGCGGACGGCATCAATCAAATTCATCCGCGGGCCGCTGGGCGCGGGCTGGTCGCTTCCGCGAAGCCGTGCGGCGTAGTTCTCAGCCCCTATCTCTGGAAGCTCACCTCCGGTTTTTTGCGCCTCTCCTTCGGTGTAATAGACGTTATCCTGCGCGGTGGCAATCGCTGGTTCGGGGGCAGCCGTGGCGCGCTCGGCAGCGGCGGCAACTTCGGCGGTGGCTTCGGCTTCCAATGCCTGCCACTGTTCGGGGGTCAGTATCCCGTTAGTAATCAGGTAATCATGCAGTTTCGGGAGCGGGTCGTTGGCGCGTTCATCGTGCAGAAGTTCGGGGGACTTGTAGGCCTGGGTGTCAACAAAGGAGTGGCCGCTTAAGCGTGGAACTTTTAGATGCAGCAGCACAGGGCCGTTCCCGGCGCGGATGTGCGCAACAGCATCGGCGATCAGTTTGGAGGTTTCTTCAGGGTCGGTTCCGCTTCCGCTTATCACCCGCAGGTCACGGAAGGAGCGCAGATTTTCGGCGATGTTCGCGCCGGGCGTTTGGTACGTACCGGGAACAGAAATCCCGAAGCCGTTGTCTTCAATAAAAAACAGATAGGGGAGGCGGTTGACGGTGACGATGTTCAACGCTGCCCAAAATCCGTTGGTGGCGCAGGAACCATCCCCCCCCAGCGCGGCAGCGATTGCTCCATTCCATTCCTTCTGCTGCAACACCTCGGCACGGTAGCGGATTGCTTGCGCCCAGCCGGCAGCGGGTGAGTACTGCGCGCCAACATCGCCACTGGTTGGAAGCACCGTGGCCTTCCCGCGCGACGGCAGGTTATGCACCACCCCGATGTCGCGCCCTTCGCTGATTCCTCCGCTGCGCCCCATTGTGCTGCGCAATGCTTCCTCCGGCGTAAGCCCCTGCGCCAGCACAAACGGGCGGGAGCGGTAATAGACGGTGGCGGCATCGTGCGGATGATCCATCAGCACCCCAAGCAAAATCTGCGCAAGGTCATGCCCACGCGAAGAGAATTGGTAGGTGATAAGCCCGCCAGGAACCAGCTTCGATTCCTCAATATGATCCAGCGCACGGCTAACCAGTAGCTGGCGTGCAACCGCCGGCCAATCTATTGGCAATCCGGCTGTGGCTGCCGTGCCGTTGGTAGCCGTTGCCTTCGGTTTGCTGTTGGATGCTTTTGTTGTTGCCGCTGTGGTTGAACGTTTCGCCATTGTGAATATGCTTCGGAAATGGGTTGGTTGATGGAGAAGTGCAAAGATAGCCCAGCAGCGAAACCAGCGAAGAATGGACTGCCCCAAAATGTGTTACATGATGCGGTGGGCGCGGTAAATTTTGCTGTATCCTGAATAGGATACTTGGTGATCGGGTGGCAATCTCAACTTTTTTTTTTCACCCTTTTCCCAACTGTGGCCGATTCCATCCGGTGGTGTGGCCGGCTGCCGATACCTTAGTCCATGTGCGCTGCACTCGGCACCGCACAACTCACTAAGGTGTTATGATGAAGACCAGTTTCCATGCAATAACCATCGGCCAAGCTCTGCTTCTTTTGTTGCTGCTGACCACCGCCGCCCGGACCCAAGACTTGGAGAAAGTCGGAACAGAAAGCCCGATAAAAGTTAGCGGTTCGGTTGGCGCGCGCGGCGTGGCCTACGGCGCGGAAGGGATTGCCGAACGCCGCAAGCCGTTCGGCTACACCCTTACCGGGAACCTCAACTTCAATTTCTACGACCTTGAACTCCCCTTCTCCTTTGTCTATGGCGACCAGGAGCGGGGCTTCAGCCAGCCGTTCAACCAGTTTGGCGTTAGCCCCCGCTACGGGTGGGCAACCGCTCACCTTGGATACCGGAGCATGACCCTAAGCCAGTACACGCTGGCCGGACATCAGTTTTTGGGAGCGGGGATTGAGCTGAATCCAGGGAAATTCCGCTTGGCGTTTATGAACGGGCGGTTCAATCGGGCAGTGGAAGAGGATACGGCGGAAATTGGTGTTCAGGAGCCGGCCTACGAGCGGACGGGGTTTGCGGGAAAAATCGGGTTCGGCAGCGATGAAAACTTCGTTGACCTGATTGCACTTAAAGCAAAAGATGACCCCGCCTCGCTGAAAAATCAGCCGATTGGCTCGGAAACACTCCCCGGCGAAAACCTTGTGCTTGGCGCGGCGGCCCGCATCACCCCGGCATCGGGACTGAGCTTCGATCTGGATTTTGGGGTGAGCGACTACACCAGGGATGTTCGTGCGGACACCATTGAGGTGGCCAGCGAGATCAGCCAGCTGGGCGGCGTAATCCAGCCGCGCACCTCCACCGCGGTGTACACCGCCATGACGCTTGCGGCCAACTACAGCTTCAGCGGCGGCGGCGTGCGCGCAAGCTACAGCCGGGTTGCCCCCGACTACCGCTCGATGGGGGCCTACTACATGAGCAACGATCTGGAGAGCTTCACCATCGCCCCGAACTTCAGCGCGTTCGATAGCAAGCTGAACGTGAACGCCAGCTTCGGCTGGAGCCACGACAACGTGCAGGGGAAGAAGAACGCCACCACCACACGGCTGACCCCAAGCCTTGATCTGAACTGGAGCCCCTCGGCGGAGTTCGGGGTGTTTGCGCAGATCAGCAGTTTGATAACCAGCCAAGCCGCCGGCAATCTTCCGCTGAACGACACCACCCTCATGGATCAGCAAACTCCATCGCTGATGATTAGCCCGCGCTACTCCACCGGCGACAGCACCATCGGCCACAGCATCACCCTGACGGCATTGCACACCCTGCTGAGCGATGCCAACAGCTTCACCAAAACGTTCACCGAATACACCACCACCAGTGCCGATGCCGCCTACACCCTGGCCTTCCCCGCCAACGGGCTTAGCCTAACCGCCACAATCGGGACCAGCCGGTTGCAGAACGTTGGCGGCGAATTCTACACCAGCGGAGCATCGCTAAGTGGATCGAAAGAAATGGGGACCACGCTGAACATGAGCGGGTCGGTGGGGTTGGCATTCCAGCCCGCCGGAACCGCCGCCAACGCCACGCTTGGCACAAACTGGCGGCCAGCCGAAGGGCACAACGTCGGGCTGAACATCGCCGTCGGCAACGCCCCAGCCGGAACCAACAACAACAGCTTTACCGAATACACAGGAACCCTCAGCTATGGCTACAATTTCTGAGATGATGAACACCAACTACTCAGCCCAGAATGCGAAAAGAATGGCTGCGTTGGCTTCTTCGCCAATCGCTCTTTTTCTCCTTCTGCTTTGCCTGCTTCCCGTTGCTGCCGTTGCCCAAAACGACGTGCAGGTGGCAACCCTTGTGAAGCCCCCGTACTCACCCTACTTGTCGGACTACGTCGGCTTCGACAACAAAATTGTGATTACCCTAACCAACACCACCAACGTTGCGCAGAACGTCCGGCTGGTGGGGCAGGTAAAGGGGAAAGGGATCACCGTCACCATCCCGAACAGCTTCATCCCAGCCGTGCCAATCGCGCTTGGCCCCAAAGCGGTGAAGGTGCTGATGGGTTCGCAACTGAAGGAGTATCTGAACCCCGACGTGCTGCAATTCAGCGGCATCAGCAAGCAGGAAGTGGTGCAGGGGAACGGCTTGCCGGAAGGGGATTACTCCATCTGCATCCAAGCATTGGACTTCAACAGCGGCGCGGCAAAATCGCTTGCGGCCCCGTCCGGTTGCGCCAATTTCAAGATCACCCACTACGAGCCGCCAACGCTGCAACAACCGGCCTGCAACAGCAACGTGATCCCCAAAAATCCACAAAGCCAGCTGTTCAGTTGGACCGCCCCGGCCGGCGCGCCAGCGTTCAACATGGAGTACGTTCTGAAGATTGTGGAGGTGATCCCCGCCAACACCAACCCCAATCAAGCAATGAACGCGGCCCCCAATCCCCCCTTCTTCGAGAAAGTGGTTCAGGGGACCTCCTACCTGTACGGCCCCAACGATCCCGCATTGCAGAACGGCACCAAGTACGCCGTTCGGGTGACAGCGCGGAACAAAGGGGAGAGCAAGGAACTCAACTTCAAGAACAACGGCCACAGCGTTGTCTGCGCGTTCACCTACGGCCAAGCCCAGGCCGACAACCAACAGCAGAATGATCCCAACAACGACCAGCCCAACGACGACCCAAACAATGACCCCAACGACGTTGACGAAAACTACGCCCCCCCGTGCGCCACACTGAACTGCGCACCGCAACCGCTTGCGGCTTCCACACCAAGCAACAAGGTCTATCAGGTTGGTGATGAAATCCAGATTGGATACTTCACGCTGAAGCTGACAAGCCTGAGTTCGGCCAGCGCGGGGAACTTGAGCGGCGAGGGAACCATTGACGCGCCGATCTTCCGGGTGAAGCTGAAAGCAACCTTCACCGGGCTGAAAGTCAACCCCAGCAACAAGGTCTATTCCGGCAAAGCGATTGGGAGCTACGACCCCGGCGCGCAGGTGGATGAAGCGATGAAAAACTTCACGAACAACCTGGGGAACATCGCTGCCGAGAAAGTGAAAACCGTCAGCGACTTCGTGAAGAGCAACCAGAAATACATCGAGAACTTCGCGAACGTTGACGCGCAAGGGCTGCCGTTTGGCTGGAAGAAGATGGTGAACAGCAACATCCAACTGGTGAACGTGGCATCGGTGGAGTTCGCCCCCGACGGCGCGCGGATGAACGCATTCATGGAGGTCCCAATCCCCGAAGCACAGAACAAAATCCTGGCGTTTGGGCAAAAAAATATCTGCTTCCACCCCACCGGGCTTTCGGTGGATGGATTGCAGAAACTGACGATGCTTGGCAACGATTACACCTTCCCCTGGGGCGACAAAATCACCCTGACGCTGAAGGCCGCAAACGGCGACAAAGGGACCTTTGTGAAGTGGGATTGCGAAGGCTACAAGGCAATGCAGGTGGATGGATTCTTCACCATCAAAAGCCAACTGATTGAGAAAGCCAACGGCGGCGGCGACGTGAAAGCCAGCTTCCTGTTCAGCAACGTGGGGGCGTGGGGCGATCTGTTGGGCGAGGTGGCGATGGACTCCTTTGTGGTGAAAGGGACCAAGGGCCTCACCTTCAGCTTCAACAAAGTGGTGCTGGATTTCAGCGACACCCGCAACGCCCAGGGGATGGCCTTCCCCGCCAACTACGCCGGCGGAACCGGAAACGACTGGCGCGGATTCTACTTCAAGGAGATCAAAGCACGCCTGCCGAAATTCTTGAAGAAGGATGCGAAGCAGGTGGAGATAGCACTTGCCAACACCCTTATCAACAAAACCGGGTTCACCGGAACGGCAACCGTCCAACCGGTGTTCGATATCAACAAGGGGAGCGTTGGCGGGTGGGGATTTTCGATGGAGAAATTCGAGCTGGCGTTCCTGAATAACGGCCTGACAAAAGGTGAATTCATCGGGAAGATCAAGCTCCCCATTGCCGAGACAGGAATCGGCTACAAGTGCCTTCTTTCCTCCAACGGCCCCAACCTAAAAACCGACTTCCAAGTCACCACGCTCGACACGATTAACGTCGCCATGTGGGGTGCCAAGCTGAAGTTGCTGGACGGCTCGAACATCAGCATCACCGCCGTGAACGACGACGTTACCGTGAAAGCCGTGATGAGCGGAAGCCTGACGTTGGACAAAAAATTTGTGGAGTTGAAATCGGTCAGCATCAAGATTCCTGGGGTGCAGTTCGAAAATCTGACGGTCCAGAACAAACCGCCGTACATCACCGCAACGCTGTTCAAGTTTGCCAGCCCGCAGAAGTGGTTTGCTGGGTTTCCGGTCTCGATCAACCCGCAGGACGGCATCCAGCTGAAGACGCAGGGGGATCAAGTTGGGCTGCGGCTGTCGTTCCACATCGGTTTGGACGGCAACAACCAAAGCGCGATCAGCGGCGGAACCGCCTTCACCATTTGGGGAAAGAAGACCGAGCAGCAAGGGAAGCAAACATGGATACCGGCAATGCCGACGCTGGAGGAGATCAGCATCAACGCCGACGTTGCTGCGGTTCACATGGATGGGAAGATCAATCTGTACAACGGGGATCCAACGTTTGGCGAAGGGTTTCGCGGGGCAATCAACGTGGAGTTCAAGCCGCTGCTGAAGCTGTCGGCCACGGTGCAGTTCGGCAGCACAGCATACCAGAACAACAACACCAGCTACCGCTACTGGTACGTTGACGCAATGGCTGTGATGGGCACGGGCATTCCGGTGTTCCCTGGCTTCGGCATCTACGGCTTTGGCGGCGGGGCCTACTACCACATGAAGCCGGAAGCCGCAACGCCAACGGCCGCAACGCTGGATGGCAACCCGAACCAGGCAAAAAATTTCGACCAAAACAGTGCGGGCAAAACCAGCAGCGGCGTGGTGTATAAACCCGACCCAAACATTGCGTTTGGATTCAAGGCAACGTTGGTGATGGGGACCATGCCGAAGCCGAACGCCTTCAACGGCGATGTCACCATCGAAGCCAGCTTCTTCAACGGCGGCGGATTGAACGAGATAAGCCTGAGCGGCAACGGATATTTCTTCACCCCGCCAAACCCAAAATCGCGCCCAGCGAAGGAGGCCGCAATGGTCTATGCTGGCGTATCGTTCAAGTACAGCAATGCCAAGAAGACATTCGATGGATTGTTGGAGTTAGCGATCAACTTAAAGGCTGGGAACAAGAGCTTAATCAGCGGCGGCGGCCAGGCGGCAATGCACTTCAGTGCCGACAAATGGTTCATTAAAATCGGCGAGCCATCCAACCGGATTAAGCTAAAAGTGCTGAATCTGTTGGAGGTGAACAGCTACCTGATGGTTGGCAAAAACAGCCTTCCGGGAATGCCGCCGTTGCCAACATCCCCCATAAATTTCCAGCAGAAATTGCCCAGCTTCAACAGCAAGAACCCACGCAGCCCAAGCACCGAAACCGGAAGCGGGTTTGCCTTTGGCCAGCAGATCAGCGTCAACACCGGCAAGCTGAAGTTCCTGATCTTCTACGCCCAAATCGCCATTGATTTCGGCTACGACATCTCCATCCTGAACTACGACCAGGAGTGTGAGTACAGCGATGGCAAAATGGGCTTCAACGGATGGTACGCCAACGGCCAGGTCTATGCCGGATTGGAGGCCTCGGTGGGGATTGACATCAACCTGTGGTTCATCAAGGCCCAGCTGGAAATCCTGAACGTTGGGGTCTATGCCGGCCTGAAAGCTGGGTTGCCAAACCCAACATGGCTGCAAGGGGAAGTCAGCGGCCACTACAGCCTGCTGAACGGATTGCTGAGCGGCCAATGCAACTTCAAATTCAAGTACGGCAACAAGTGCGACCTAAACCAGGGCGACCCGTTCGGCGGGGTGAAAGTGATTAGCGAGGTGAACCCAAGCGGCAGCGATGTGAACGTCTTCAGCTATCCGGAAGCGGTCTATAACCTTCCGCTTGGCAAAGCAATGTCCATCCAAACACCGGACCCCGACGACGACGAGAAGGTTATCACCACCACCTTCCGCTTTGGCCTGCGGAGCTTCGACGTGGTGAACACCAAGAACGGCGCGAAGGTGGCCGGCAGCACCTCGTTGCACAACAACGGCCTAACCACGCTCTTCTCCCCCGACGAGATGTTCAACGAGAAGACCAAGTACGAGGCCACCGTGAAGGTGTATGGTGAGAAGAAGATCAACGGCCAGTGGAAGATCATCGGGAAGAAGAACAACCCGAACCAGGAGCACAACGAAGTAGAGGAGCAGACCTTCACCACAGGTGAAGCACCGGAGACGTTTGTCAACAGCAACATCATCGCCAGCCGCCCGGGGCGGATGCACCGCTACTTTATGAAAGGGGAAACCAACGACGGGGTGATTGTCTTCAATCAATACCCCAGCAACATCCCGAACGCCAAGCCAAAGGAGGGGAACAAGAAGTACATCTTCCGCGCACGGTTCCAGGAAGTTGGCGGCGGAAGCACCGTGGTGGGGGAAACCGCGTTGCAGTGGAACCCCGGAGGGAAGCGCGTGGAGTTCGACCTCCCGAACACCTTGAAGAACGAGAAGATTTACATCATCCAGTTTATCCGCAAAAAAGTAAGCAACGGCGGCGGGGGATCGGAAAGCGACGCGGGCGAGGTAGCCAGCAGCAGCGAATCGAAGTACCTGGGGCAAGGGCAAAAGATTGACGTGCGGCGCAACCGGTTGCAGTCCATCAGGCTTGGGGATGATGAGTTCCTGGTCTATCAGCTTGCCTTCCGCACCAGCAGATTCAGCACGTTGGATGCCAAGATCAAAGATTACGTGATGCTTGGCCCGCCGCTAAATGCCACACGCCACGGCGGGAACTACAACAACACGTTGTACCAGAAATATGAGGGGAAGGAGGCGATGGACTGGTACGACCTGCACCAGATTGAGTACACGCAGGCTTCGGTCACCAAGTACATCGAGCCACCCGTGACGGTGAAGGCCGTGGATCGCGGCAAGGTTGGCAACAGCTACTACTGGATCAACATCCACGACCACTATCTGGATTTGATTTCCGGCAAACTGAAGGACCGGATCAAGTACGACTGGAACAACCAGATTGACAACAAGGCCGTGCGTTCCTATCCCGCCACAGGGGCCTACCAGCCCGGAAGCCGGCTGACCAACGGGACCATCGTCACCGACCAAGCGTTCCCGGTTCGCGCGGCGGCCATCTACTACGACGGCACCGGCAACACCAGCAAGCTGACCAACGAGGAAATCAACGCCAGCTACTGGAAAGGGTTACCGCCCGAAAACAGCGGGCCGAACAACATGGTGAAAACCGGGCTGCAGAACACCCCCAACGCCGGGAAAAACGTGCAGCCGCCTGCCGACAAAAACTACTTGGTGGTCTGCTACGATGCCGCAACGGTGATGCAGATTGACCGCAAAAAAGTGGCCGAGGCACTGATGAACAAGTTCGGGCCAATCCTATCGGGGATGCCGGAGTACGCAACGTTTGCCAAGTACAACAACCCGACCAACTGGTACTACGACGACAACGGCCCGAACCCGAACCTTGACAGCATGAACCTGAACAAAGGGACCGATGTGAAAGTGGTCATCAGCTACGGCTACACAACCAAGAAGGATTTGGAGGACACGATCTCGCCGCCATAAGCTGCACCGATGCCGGGGCGTGGGATTCCGCCATGCCCCGGCGATTGCAGCAGAACGAGAGAACGGGTGAGCAAGCATCATCGAAGCAACGCACAACAATCTTCCAAACAACCGTCCGAACAACCAATGAAACGCCTGATTTATACACTTGCCATGCTGCTGCTTGCGGCAATCCCCACAGTATCGCAAACCACCGAAGGGAGCGATGCCAGCGAACCCCGCCCGAACCTGCGGCTGATTGCCCGCAGCTACGGCGATTCCGTTGTGTTGCGCTGGGGGACCACCAGCCACACCGCCTGGAAAGTTGCCGGGAACGCTGGCTACATCATCGAACGCTACGAATACGGCCCGCAGGGGAAGCTCACCAAAACGGTGCTGACCCCGCAACCGCTGAAGCCGCTGACGATTGACGAATGGAAGGCCCGCTACCAACCGGAAGACACGATTGCCGGCGCGGCGGTGCAGGCGCTGTACGGCAAGGCAATCCCGACATCGGAAGACCCGTTCGGCAGCATCTACGAAATCTACCTTCAGCAACGGAGCATGCACGGCATTGCACTGCTGCTTGCCGACATCGCGCCACGCCTTGCCGATGGGCTTGGACTGCGGTTTGTTGACCGCACGGTTGATCCCCAAAAGACTTATCGCTACCGCATCTACTCCCTTGCCAACGACCCAGACCAACCGGTTGACACTGCCGACGTTGCCATCAGCGTAAGCCAGCGCGACGAACCAAAAAACGTCACCACGCTGACCGCCGAAGAGGGGGAGCAACTGGTGGTGCTGAAGTGGAATCGGCTGGAGCATCCAGAGCCGTTCAGCGGCTACTATATCGAGCGTTCCACCGACGGCGGGCGCAGCTTCAGCCGCATCAACCGGATGCCGTTCACGCCGCTGCAGAAGGATGATTCATCACAAACATCGGATCGGCCAAACGAGGATATGACCGAGTACAAAGTGCGCTTGGAAGCGAACTACCAGCCGGTTGGATACCGTGTGGTTGGTGTTGATCCGTTTGGCGAGGTATCGCCGAACAGCAGTGTCATCACGGCAATGGGGCGCGACCGCACGCCGCCAAGCGCGCCGCAGATTCTGCCGCTGGAAATCGTTGACGGGCGTTCGATGAAAGTGGCGTGGCGGATGGATACGTTGGAGGGAGACCTGAAAGGCTTCGTGGTTGGGAAAAGCGAAGGGCCGGATGGTGAGTTCGAGGAGATCAGCGGATTGCTGGGAAGCGATGCCCGCAGCTACACCGACCTTGACGTTCGGGATCTTCCGCAACACTACTACGCAGTGGTGGCGATTGACACCGCCGGCAACCGCGTCAGTTCCGTTCCGCTGCTTGGCATTTTCCCCGACTCCACCGCCCCCGCAACGCCGCGCGGCCTTGCCGGAACGGTGGATAGCAACGGCGTTGTGCGGCTGCATTGGGATGCCAACCCCGAAAGCGACCTGAAAGGATACCGCGTGTTCTACGCCAACCAAGATGACCACGAGTACCAGCAACTGACTGGCGACCTCAGCGAGGACACCACCTTCACCGACACACTGACGTTGCAGACTTTGAGCGAGGAGATTTACTACAAGATCACCGCGTTGGATCAGAACTACAACCACTCAGAGTTCACCGCAACGCTCACGCTGAAGAAGCCCGATGTTGTTGCTCCATTTCCGCCATTTGTTAGCAACATCACGCCAACGGAGCGAAGCATCACCATCCAGTGGGCCGCCAGCATGACCGACGATGTGGTGGAGCACACGCTGTACCGCCGCGCCGAAGGTGAAAGCGATTGGAAGGCCATTGCCAGCACGAAGGATCGGGCAATCAACAGCTTCAGCGATTCCACGGCAATTGCGGGAACGCTGTACGAGTACAGCCTTCAGGCAAGCGACGATGCGGGGCTGCGTTCGGAGCGTTCCAATGTTGTTAGCGGGCAATTGGTGGGGGCTTCGGGGCGCAGCGCGGTGCAGGGGGTGGTGGGCCAGTTCGACAAAGCGGGCAATCGGGTGGTGGTGCGGTGGGATGCGGCTGGCGAGGATACCGAGTACTACCTCTACAAAGCCATTGGCGATGCCCAGCCAGCACTGTACCGCTCGGTTGCTGGTGCAAGGGAGTTTGTTGATACGGAAGTGTTCCCCGGCAACACCTACCAGTATGCCGTCAAGGTTGTTGGCAGTGATGGAACGGAATCGGCGTTAGCCAGCACCGGAAAAATTGTGATCGGGAAGTAGCCGCGGAACACAGATGCTTCGGCCAGCTGCCGGAGGTTGTTGGAATAGCGATGCTCATTTCACGATGCAGGGATTCTACACCCTCTCTTCTTCCCTACCTCTGTGTCCTCTGTGCCTCTGTGTTTTTTTCCCTACCACGAAGAGAATGAACCACAGAGACACAGAGAGCACAGAGGGGAGAAAGAGAGGGAGTATTGGCTATCCGAGGGGGTGCACATTCCCCATTGCTCGCTAATTGCAGATGAATCAAAAGCGATTTAAGAAGACGGTAATTCCTGAACATCGGTTATTAATCCCCTGATGAATTTTTCAACATATCATCTTGCTGCCCACGCGGCCTACGAACACGTGCAGATTGATATGCGCTCCGGCGCGTATCCCGATGGAGTTCATCCTATCCATCGCTACCCCGACCCTGGGATTAGCGTTAGCGCGGTGGTGAGCAATGGGGGCGTTGTGGATTTGCAGGCCTGCGATGCCGAAGGGGGGCTGCTGGAAACCATTTCCCCCGATGATCCCGACGACGACGACGGCAACGGCGGCACGCCCCATGCAATGCTACGGCGTGCTTGGCTGCTGCCGCATCGCCGCCAGACGCTTCATGCCGAATCGTGGGTGAACGACCGTGGGGAAGGGTTTGTTGATCTGTTTCTACGAGCGAGGTAGCCACAACGGTCTATTCTGGCTACCTCGCGTCAACGATGCACGATTGTTGTCGGTCGGGTGATGTTTAATCGCGCGTTTTCACTTTCCCCAGCAGATACTCGGCAATCTGTACTCCGTTTTTTGTCCCTGCGGTATTGGAGGAGCGGATGTGAATCCCGCCGTACAGGCGGCTCATGGCGGCTTCGTGGGCGGCGGCCATAAAATTGGGGAAGGTGCGTACTGGCATATTCAAGTACTCCTCGGTGTCGTCATCGAACGGGACAGCACCAAGCTGCTTTGTTAGCACCACCGCTGCCGCTGCCGAGATGGTGCTGTGCCCGCTGGAGTGGTCTGGGAAGGGGGGCGTTTGAATCAGCGGAGTCCATGTGGAATCCATGTAGCGGTTGATGTAGGTGATGGGCCGAATGGTGTTATGCGTGTACTTCTCCGTCCAGCAGCTAAGGAAGCCATCGGCGATTGCTAACGAGGCAAGGGCGTATGTTTCCAGCACCTCCATCATCCCACGCTGCTGTTTCACACAGACGATTTTGGCGATGTTCATCCAATGCCCAGCGGGGCTAATCTGGCGGGTCTTGAACGCCATGTGGCCAAAATGGAAGGAGTGGATCGGGTTGCAATCCCAGAATTTTGCGATAAGGATCTGTTCTTCGGTAAGATTTTTCCCGATTTCCCACACCTCTTTCTCATCCTTATAAAACGCTGAGGCAGGATCCTTGCTGAAGGGGATTGGCGCATCGGGTGGCAGCTGGCGTGCGCTGGTCAGCACAAACGGGCGCACACGATTCCAGTATGGATCAACTGGGCGAAGAAAATCTGGAGGGGTTGGCTGCCAATGCTCTTCCCCTTTGGGGAACTCATAATCGCCCATCGCTTGCACTTCACGGAAGCCATCTTTCCCAGACCATGCGATGATATGATCCCCAACTTTTTCGCCATACTTTACCGAAGCTGCAATCACTTCCTTGCTTACTCCCGCCTGCTTCAGATTCTCCAGATCGCCTTCATACCGGGCATCGCTGCGGTCGTAGAAATAGAGCAATTTGCCAGCCACCCGATGGTAGGCTGCAATGGCCGCAACCCGCCAATCAATCTGCATTTTGGGTGCTTTTGGGGTGGCCGTTAATCCGTTCAGTTGGCCAGCAAAGGAGCGGAAGCCTGGATAGCCGGGCCGGGCGGCTTCGTAGGCAGCGATATTGCAGTAGGTATAGACCCGGCTGATGGTGCAGGGGGTGCGGATTTCATCCACCATTGCATCGGTCAAAGTCCAGATCCATTGGTGGATAAAACGGGCACCGTCCTTATCGTACGATGGCACCGAGGCATTGGCAGCAACAGTCCAGCAGCTGATACACAGCGCAATGGCGGGCAGAAGAAGGGAAACTCGTCTCATGGCTCTACGTGGTTATGTGATACTGAGTTTTTTTGAAGGTGCGGGTAAAAATATAGTCCGTAGCTCGGCTACGGACTATGATATTTCTCAGTGTTATGCCTTACGGATTCGATTGCGGGTCACGCGGGACGCGGCGCGGCTCGGTGGGCTCAATCTGGCGCACGGTTGGTGTGCGCGATGTTGTTGAGCGACGCGGAGCCGAGGTCGTTTGCCGGTTCGGTTGCGGGGTTGCTGTTTGCCGGTTTGGTTGCGTTGTCCCCCCCTGCCGATTGGTGGTGGCAGGGCGGCTGGCCGGCGGACGCGCAGTAGAAGATGACGACGATGGAGTTGTGGATGTGCGCGATGGAGCCGAGGTTGCCGTTGACGCTGCCGGGCGCGTTGCAGGGGTTGCGGATGGTGATGTTGCGGCTGCGGTTGCGGGCCGCACCCCACCCGGGCGGCGCACCCCAGCCGAGTCAATAATCTGGTTGCGGACAGCGGTGCGCAGCGGCCCAAGCGTGCCGATGCTTTGATCGTTCAGCGTCAGGTGCAATCCGCCAGCGTTCCCCAGCGACACCTTGAAGGTTTTCAGTGCACGCCATGTTTTCACCACACCACTATCCAACGTTCCGGTAGAGCTGCGCTGCCCGTCGGAGACGACATCGAACCAGACGCGGGCGGTGGCGCGCCCAACCAGTGTCATGCTATCCCCGGGTTGCCACGAAGATTCCGACACCGGAGTTGCCGAGGCTTCGGGTGAGTTGATGATCTGCGCCGGGGAATCGGCATCGCTTGCTGGCGGTGGTTGTTGTTCGGCCTGCTGGGTTGGTTTCCCGCCGCCAAACAGCCCACTGCTCCAGGCCAGATATCCCCCAACGCCGATCAGCAGGCCCAACGCCGCAGCAATCACCCAATTTGCCATGTTGGTGTTGCGCCGCCGCTGTTCGCCAAAGGCCATTGGTTTGAACTTGGGGAATTTTCCCCTGCGCTCGGTATCGGCAGAATCGAACCGGATTGGGGTTCTCGATTCCGGCGCGATAGCCACTGGTGTTGGTGGCGGGGTGTCGGGAAGCAGTGCAAGCAACGCATCGGGGTCCACCCCAACGGTGCGGGCGTAGTCGCGCACAAAAAACCGGCGTTGTGGGTTTGGGATTGCAGCGATGTTCTCCTCCTCAATCGCCTGAAGGAATTTCGGCTGGATATACGTCCGGCGCGAAACATCGCCGATGCTCATCCCTTGCGCTTCGCGCGCTTCGCGTAGTTGCTGGCCAATGGTCATGGGGAAGCTGTTCCTATTCAAGTATGGAGAGAGTGAGAGAGAATGCAGTCACGTCCGACAGGAGGTTTGTACAAGTACCGGGAAGCGGAACCGCCGCAAATATAGGGGATGAGCAAGGAGTGAGGAAGAGGCGCGAACGTTCCGTCAGGCATTATTCTTGATCGTGATGGCGGGGGGAAGTCATTAGTCCTCAGTCATTAGTCACTCACCTTACGCAAAGCCAAGGTCAGTGGTCAGTGGTCAGTTGCAAAGAGGGTCATTGGTCATTAGTCACTCACCTTACGCACACTCCCATTCCACCGTCATTGCCCCGAAGGGTCGGGGCAATGACGGGCAAGCGATTACGGGCAGAGCTTGCCGCTACAAACCTGCCAGAAATGTTCCCAAATTATCGGCCACCTCCAACTCCAATTTGCTGCGGACCTTGTAGCGGTGATGTTCCACCGTGCGGGCCGAACAACAAAGGATGTTAGCAATCTCCTTGGTAGAAAGGTTGATTTTCATCATCGCACAAACCTTCAGCTCGGCAGGAGATAGCATTGGTGCGCGCGCCAGCAAACGCTCAATAAATCCTTGATGTGTGGAACGGAATTGCGCCTCGAACAGTTCCCAATCGTTCGATTGGTTGCGCGTTGCCTCCACTTGCCGAATGATGTTGCCAACATTGCTTCCCGCTCCCGATTGAGTACTCTGCAGATCCCGCATCTGGTGGCTTAACGTCTCCAAAAACTCATTTTTCTGCACAAGCTGCATTGCCAGCGATGTCAGTTCGCGGTTTTTTAGCTCCATCTCCCGCTCCAACGTTTCGGCGCGCAGGCGTAGTAACTCGCGTTCGCGGTTCGCGGCTTCAATGGCGGCGCGTATCTCCACGTTCGCAATCTGGCGCTGTTTCTCGTGTCCTTCCACCTCCATAAACAGGGCATGATATTTCCGGTAGTAGTGTAATGCCTCGCTAACATCGCCGGTGGCTTCCAGCGTCTCGGCAATGGATTCGCAGGCACTCATCGCAAAGTAGCTGTCGCCGATGGTGGTAGCGATGGTTTCCGCTTCTTGCAGCACAGCAAGGGCTTGTTGGTGTTCCCCCAACGTATGCCACAATACTCCCAGTTTGTTCAAGGTTGCCACAAGGTGGGGGGTGGCATGGATCTGGCGCGCCAATGCCTCCGAACGTTGGTAGCACTCCACTGCCCTCGGGTAGTCTTGCTCCATCTCATGCAATTCCCCGATTGCCCGCAGCGTGAAGGCGATCCCTCCGTCGTTCCCTAATTCTTGATGCAGCAGCATTGCTTGGTTCCAATGCTGGATGCTGGTTTCGGTGTCGTTCAGGTGGTGGTGCAGCGATGCCAAATTCCCTAAGCAAGCGGCTTCGTTGCGGCGGTCGCCACTGGCGCGCAGCAGTTCCAGCACTTGCACCATCATCTCTAACGACTTCTCATACTCCTCCTGCATGTAGTAGATGATGGCGATATTCCCCATCGGCAACTCTGTCTCGCTTCCCAACTGTTCGGCCATTGCAAGGCTTTGGTGAAATTCCTGCAATGCACGGGGGTAATCGGTAAGCTGGCGATAGGTGCTTCCAACTGCATTGCGCGCCAGCATTATCGTCCGAAGCTCACCGGCGCGTTCGGCAAGCTCAAGGCTTTCTTGCAGATATTCTAACGAGCGGACATACTCACCAGTGAAGTAACACGTCAGCCCCAATCCAAGCAAGGTTGCCGATAATCCTTCGGGGCTGGCAACGTGGCGGAGCAAGCGTTCCGAACGCTGAAAGTTGATTTCTGCACGTGCGTAATTCCCCATCACATTCCAACAATTCCCAATCACCCGGTAGCTTTCTGCTTCCCCCCGCTTATCCCCTTCGCGTGCCGATAGCGTTAGGGCTTGCTTGGCAAGATTGCGCGCTTCGGTCGGGTCTGTGTGGTGCAGCGCGTAAGCAAGGCGATTCAGCCACAGCGCACGTTCGGCGGGGGTGGCCGCAGCGGCAAGATGCTGGCGAAGCGATTCGATTGGTTCGTTCATGGAGAATCCATTTGAAAACTAATAACGGCAGGAATCGGAAATAAAAATACGAGAGGAGAGAAGTGGAAAGAAAGGAAAGCGCGGAGGGGGCGGAAAATTAACTGGGGCATGGTCTCCCATGCCCCAGCGTACTCTCAGTTCATTGTGTTCAGTTGATCCTGAATTTTTTTTGGCAGTCGCGAACGAACAAGCTGGTAGGATTGAGCAACCCGTTCTTGCCACTCCTGCTGGCGTAGCAAACGAATATCCTCCACCGCTACCCATTGGTACCGAGCAAGGTAGGGGGCAGGCCGGAAGCCTTCGCGCTCCAGAAGCTCCTCGAACTCCTCATCGGCAACCTTGAACGATGCTGGCGTGGGGGTGAGTTCAAGGGGAACCATCAGGAAAATTTTTCCGCCAACGCAGAAGCAGAGATCATGCTCCCATTTTACTTCTTCGGTGACGGAGGGGAGATCGGCGCAAAGCCGTTGAAGCCCTTCGATGGTCATGCGTCTTGTTTTGGCTGATCGCAATTCAGCATCCAGTTGATTCCGTAGCGGTCGGTCACCATCCCGAACCGCGCTCCCCAGAAGGTATCAGCCAACGCCATTTCCACATTGCCACCATCGGACAATGCGTTGAATATCCGTTCTTGTTCGGCAAGGTCATCCACCGCAATGCTCAGGCGGACGTTGGCCCCTACTGGGTCTGGGTTTTCCGGCATTGAGTCGGAAGCCATAAAATAGATGTCGCCACAGCGGAACTCCGCGTGCATCACCCGTTGGGCGTTCTCCTCGGTAACAGGCATTGGGGCATCGCTAAACCGCATCAAGCTCGGTATCTCACCACCGATGCTGTTCTGGTAAAAATTCAGTGCTTCCTCGCAAGTTCCTGGAAAAAGCAGATAGGCGTTCATGGTCTTCATGGAAGGATTCTCCTTGTGTGATTTTGGAAGGTTATAGCTGAGTTGCAGACCAATGCAAAGATAGTGTTCATGCGAACACTATTCAACAAAAATTTGCGTTTTCCCGAGAATAATTTTGGCTCGCCTAACATTTAGAGACTCACCCTGCGCAGAATGTGAAGAGTGAGCACTTGCCTGTCCGGTGGCCCCACCCATACCCTTCGGCAAAGCTCAGGGCAGGCTTCGACGGGGTTCAGCATGAGCGGAGGGCGGTTTCTGGTGGAACGACAAGGCACGGAATCCAGCAATTCTTCCGTCGGTAGGCGCGGGTCTTCAGCCAGCGCATCCGCTGCCGATGCACAATGATTCATAATCCCCACCCCTTCCATTCGTCAGGAAAGCAGCATATCAATCGCGCAATTCCTGCGCAGCCTCTCCACTGGTATCTATTTTTCCATGACCAAACTGACAAAGCGAATAGTTATTGGAGCAATCGTTCTTGCTGGCATTGCCGCTGTAGCCATCCCCAAAATCATCTCCATGCAGGAGGAGCAGACTGGCCCAAAAGGGGGCGCAACCGGCGGCGGTGGGCGGGGCGGTTCTGGCAGCCCGCAGGCCGTTAGCGTAAAAGGGTTTGTGGCTTCCCAGCAAATCCTTGATGGTGGGATGATGGTCCCAGGAACAATCATTGCGAACGAGTCGGTGGAGCTTCGCAGCGAGGCATCGGGGCGGGTGGTGAGTTTGAATTTTAGCGAGGGAAAATCCGTTGGGAACGGCGCGTTACTGGTGAAAATCAACGACCAAGAACTGCAAGCCCAGCTGAAGCAAGCAACCTACCGCCAACAACTGTCGGAAGCCAAAGAACGCCGCCAACACCAGCTGCTGCAAAAAGAGGCAGTTAGCCAAGCGGAGTACGACGTGGCATTAAGCGAGCTGAACACCGCAACCGCCCAGATAGATCTAATCCGCGCCCAAATCGCAAAAACGGAGGTGCGCGCACCTTTTGCCGGGCGCGTTGGGTTGCGCTCGATTAGCCAGGGAAGCTACATCTCCCCCACCACCCCAATCGCAACGCTGTACAGCATTGACCCCATCAAAGTGGAGTTCTCCATTCCCGAAAAATATGCGGGGATGATGGAGCCTGGCACCGAAGTTGCGTTCACGGTGCAGGGGAGCGATCGCCGATTTCACGCACGGGTGTTTGCCACCGAGCCGATGATTGACCCCGCCACGCGAACCTTGCTGGTGCGGGCGCAATCCCCCAATGCCGATGGTGAAGTTCAGCCGGGAGCATTTGCCCAGATTTCCCTTCCGGTTGGGAATGATGCCGCCGCATTGCTGATCCCCGCCGAAGCGGTGATACCGGAGGCAGATGGGCAGAAAGTGTTTGTGGCCAAGGATGGAAAGGCCGTCCCTAAGCCAATCAAAGCTGGAGTTCGTACCGAGACGATGGTGCAGGTTCTGGGGGGATTGCAGCCTGGTGATACCGTTATCACCAGCGGCGTTCTATCCGTTCGCCCCGGCGCGGGGCTGAAGTTCATCGAAGTAGCCAACGCAACGAACGGAGGGAAGCCATGAGTCTTGCCACCGTCAGTATTCGCCGCCCGGTTCTCTCTATCGTTCTTTCCATCGTCATCATTCTGTTTGGTGGGATCGGTTTCTTTCAGCTTGGGGTGCGGGAGTATCCGGCGGTTGACCCCCCAATTGTTACCGTCAACACCAGCTACGCAGGGGCCAATGCCGATGTGATTGAATCGCAAATCACCGAGCCACTCGAGGCCTCCATCAACGGTATTTCCGGCGTGCGAACCATCACCAGCACCAGCCGCGACAGCCGCAGCCAGATCACGGTGGAGTTCAACATTGACCAAGATCTTGAGGCCGCCGCCAACGATGTCCGCGACCGTGTTTCGCGTGCGGTTCGCAACCTTCCCCCCGATGCCGACCCACCAGTGGTAGCCAAAGCCGATGCCGACCAGAACCCGATTCTGTTTATCACTGTCGAGAGTACCACGCGCACCCCGTTAGAGATCAACGATATTGTCAGCAACGTCTTCAAGGAGCGATTGCAGACGATTGATGGAGTGAGTGAGATCAATATCTGGGGGGAAAAGAAGTATGCCATGCGTATCTCGTTGGACCCCGCCAGGCTTGCCGCCTACGGCCTAACGCCCCAGGATATCCGTTCGGCAATCACCGCCGAAAACGTGGAGCTTCCCAGCGGTAAAGTGGAAGGAAGCAGCATGGAGCTTTCGGTCCGCACGCAAGGGCGGATTGAAACGCCCGCGCAGTTCAACAACCTGATCCTCCGTTCGGCTAACGATAGGAACGTCCGCCTGGGCGATGTTGGATATGCCGAACTTTCTGCCGAGAATATCCGCACCAGTTTGCGGCGCAACGGCGTGCCGTTGGTTGGGGTAGCGGTGTTCCCCCAGCCGGGGGCCAACAACGTGGCCATTGCCGACGAGGTGTATCGTCGGTTAGAAAAAATCAAAGCTGATGTTCCCGCCGATATTCAGGTTGGTATCGGGTTCGACACCACTGAGTATATCAATCAATCCATCGCCGAAGTTGTTGAAACCGTCGGCATTGCTTTTGTGTTGGTGGCGCTCATCATCTTCCTGTTTTTGCGCGATTGGCGAACCACTATTATTCCGGTGCTGGCAATTCCGGTGTCGCTGATCGGCACCTTCTTCATCATGTCGGTTGCTGGCTTCTCCATCAATGTGCTGACGATGTTGGGGATTGTTCTGGCCATTGGCCTTGTGGTGGACGATGCGATTGTGGTGCTGGAAAATATCTACGCCAAAATTGAGCAGGGAATGCCACCAATGCAGGCGGGGATTGCTGGAGCCAAGGAGATTTTCCTGGCGGTGATTGCCACCACCATCTCGCTTGCGGCGGTGTTTATGCCGTTGCTGTTTCTGCAGGGATTAACCGGGCGGCTGTTCACCGAGTTCGGTGTGGTGATTGCCGGCTCGGTGATCATCAGCGCGTTTGTGGCCCTGACGCTGACCCCGATGCTGAGCACACGGATCATCAAGTCGGGAGCACACAACCGATTCTACAGCGCAACCGAACCGTTCTTCCAGAACCTCACAACTGGCTACCGCACCAGCCTTGAAACATTCATGCGCCACCGCTGGCTTTCTGTGCCGATTATCCTTGCGGTTGCCGGGGTTATCTGGTGGCTGGGAAGCGGGCTGAAATCGGAGCTTGCGCCGATGGAAGACCGCAGCCGAATGCGGATTAGTGCCACCGCACAAGAAGGGGCGACCTACACCTACATGGAAGGCTACATGAAGGAGCTGGAGAAGCTGATTGCCGACAGCATTCCGGAACGTGCCGCAGCAATCACCGTCACCTCCCCTGGGTTTCTCGGATCCAACAACACTGGATTTGTCAATCTTATCCTAACATCCCCCGACCAGCGCAAACGAAGCCAGCAGCAGGTTGCGGATTTTTTGAGCCGGAGCCTTTCCTCGCTTAGTGGTGCGCGTGCGTTTGCCTCGCAGGAACCAACCATTGGCGACCGCCGTTCGGGGCTTCCGGTGCAGTTTGTGATTCAGGCATCAACGCTTCAGAAACTGCGCGAAGCGTTGCCCAAATTTCTGGAAGAAGCCCGCAAGAATCCGGCCTTCCGCTTTGTGGATGTCAATCTAAAATTCAACAAGCCGGAATTGCGGATCGAGATCAATCGGGAGAAAGCGCGCAGCTTGGGGGTGTCGGTGATGGATGTTGCCCAAACGTTGCAGTTGGCCCTAAGCGAGCAGCGGATTGGGTACTTCATCAAGGAAGGGAAGCAGTACCAAGTGATCGGCCAGCTTACCCCGGAAAGCCGGATGAAACCGATAGACCTCCGCTCGCTTGGGGTGCGCTCCAGCCGCGGCCAGCTTGTTCAGCTGGATAACGTGGTGACGATGACCGAGCAAAGTAGCCCGCCACAACTGTTCCGCTACAACCGCTACGTTTCGGCAACGGTATCGGCCGATCCCGCACCGGGAAAAACCATTGCCGACGGGATTGAAGCAATGCGTGCGATTGCCGCGCGAACCTTGGATCCATCGTTCACCACCGACCTTGCCGGAAGCAGCCGCGACTTTGCCGACAGTTCATCCACCATCCTGTTTGCCTTCTTGTTGGCGTTGGTGTTGGTCTATCTGACGCTGGCCGCGCAGTTCGAAAGTTTCCGCGACCCGTTTATTATTCTGTTGACGGTTCCGCTGGCGTTGGCCGGGGCGGTGATCTCGCTGTGGTACTTCGGCCAAACGCTGAACATCTTCAGCCAGATCGGCATTATCATGTTGGTTGGACTGGTGACAAAAAATGGAATCCTGATTGTGGAGTTTGCCAACCAACGGAAGGAGGACGGGCTGACGGTGATGGAGGCGATTGTTGATGCCTCGGCAGCGCGGTTCCGCCCGATTCTGATGACCAGCTTCTCCACCATTCTGGGCACTTTGCCGATTGCGCTTGCGCTGGGCGGCGGTGCCGAAAGCCGTGTCTCGATGGGCATTGCCGTTGTTGGCGGGCTGATCTTCAGCAGCTTCCTGACGCTGTATGTGATCCCGGCAATCTACTCCTACCTCACCCGTAAACACGTTCAACCTCACCTTCGCGACGATGCAACAACCGATGCCATGCTGCCGCCACCACCACACAACGGCGTGGCGGCCATTCCACACCCAGCGCTTGCACGGGAGGGGAACTAAGATGCGTTGGGGATATCACCTTTTTGTGGCGATGATTGCTGCCACCAGCGTGGCACGCTCGCAAGGGATTTTGACGCTGGAGCAAGCGCAACAGATAGCGCGCCAGAACAACGCAGCAATCCGCCTTGCTGAATCGGATCTTCAGATTGCCCGGAACAACACCACCCGTGGCAACGCAGGGTTCCTTCCAAAAATTGATGCCACAGCTGGCTTCACCGGAAGCGTTACCAACACCAACCAGGAATACCGCAGCGGCGAAATCGTGAACCGTAACGGAGCCACCGCCACCAACTACAACGCAGGGGTTGGGGTGAACTGGACTGCCTTCGATGGCTTCCGAATGTTCAACGCCTACGACCAACTGCAGAAACGTGAGGAGCTTGCCAGTGCTGATGTGGAATCGGCAGCCGAGGAGGTTGCTTGGCGGGTGGCCGTGGCTTGGTACGACGTGGTTCGGCAGCAGCAGCAGCTTCGGGTTCTGCGCCAGTCCATCGCCATGTCGGAAGGAAGGCTGCGGTTGGTGGAGATGAAATATGAGGTTGGCGAGAACTCCAAACGTGAGCTTCTTCCGGCAAAGGTGGATCTGAACAGCGACCGCTCGGCAGCCTTGCGCCAGGAAGCCACACTCCGCAATGCAAAGGCCGCGCTGAACCTTCTGCTGGTTCGCGATGCAGCAACCGAGTTCGCCGTTCCCGACACCGTTCTTCTTGATGAATCGCTTGATGAAGCGGTGCTTCGCCAGGCGGCCATTGCCGCAAACCGCCAGCTTCGTGCGGCGCGAATTGCACGCCAACTTGCAGGATTGGGAATCGAGGAAGCGCGTTCCGGCTACTACCCACGGTTAGGGTTGAATCTGGGCTACAATTTCAACGGCAGCAGTGCCGAAGCCAGCTTCATCACCACCAACACCAGCAACGGGCTAACCTACGGCGCAACCGCATCGCTGAACTTGTTCGATGGCTTCAACACAAGCCGCCAAATGGAGAATGCGCAGATCGCAGTCCAAGCTGCCGAACTGCAATATCAGGATGCCGAACGTGCCGTTACGTCCCAGCTTGCCCAAGCCTTCACCACATGGCGCAGCCGGTTGGAGTTGGTGAAACTGGAGCGGGAAAATGTGGAAATAGCCGAGCAGAGTTTGGGCATTGCACAGGAGCGATTCAACGTTGGAACCATTATCCCGCTGGAGCTGCGCGAAGCCCAAACCGCACTGACCGAGGCACGCTCGCGCTTGCTTACCGCGCTGTACGATGCCTACCGCAGCCAAGTTGAGTTGATGCGATTGAGCGGGAAGTTGTAACCTCAGTAATTCCGCCCGGGGTTTGGCATTCTTTTCTCTGTGGAAGGAGGGGGGGGGGGGGAACCACAGAGGCACAGAGGACACAGAGATAGGAAGAGAGAGAGCGTAGAATGCTGACATCAGTCAAGCACTCTGCGCTCTCTCTGCTACTCATTGCTCGGTAACTCAAGATGAGCTGGAAGAACTTAGCCTCCGAACTCCTTCTGCAGCTCGCGGGCAATCACGATATGCTGGATTTCGGAAGTCCCTTCGTAGATCTCGGTGATCTTTGCATCGCGCAGATACCGCTCCACTTTGTACTCCCGCACGTAGCCATATCCGCCGTGAACTTGCACAGCTTCCAGGGCAACCTCAACCGCAGTTTTGGATGCGAACAGTTTGGCCATGGAGGCTTCTTTCACAAACCGCTCATGCTTATCCTTCTTGCTTGCTGCCTGATAGACCAGCGCGCGTGCCGCAGCAATTTTGGTTGCCATATCGGCCAGCTTAAACTGGATTGCTTGCAGGTCGGCAATCGGCTTGCCCAGCACCTTCCGCTCCTTGGAGTAGGCCACGGCTGCCTCGAACGCACCCTGCGCAATCCCCAAGGCTTGCGAGGCAATGCCGATGCGCCCGCCGTTCAAGGTTTCCATTGCCAAATTGAATCCGCGACCAACTTCCCCCAACACATTTTCGGCAGGAACGCGCACATCCTGGAACTGAAGCGAGCAGGTGTCGCTGCTGCGGATTCCCAGCTTGTCCTCCTTCACCCCATGCGTGAACCCGGGCACGCCTTTCTCAACGATAAACGCGCTGATCCCTTTGTGGCCAAGCTCACGGTTGGTTTGGGCATACACCAGATAGACATCGGCACTGGTTCCGTTGGTGATCCAGTTTTTGGTGCCGTTCAGCGTCCATGAACCGTCCTCGTTCTGGGTTGCGGCGGTGTTCTGGTTGCGGGCATCGCTTCCGGCTTCCGGCTCGGAAAGGCAGTACGCACCTAACTTCTGCCCGCTTGCCAGTGGGCGCAGGAATCGCTCCTTCTGGTCATTGGTTCCGAACGTCTCCAACGCCCAGCAGACCAGTGAGTTGTTCACCGACATGATAACGCCAACGGAGGCATCAACTTTGGAGATTTCCTCCATTGCCACCACGTAGCTTACTGCGTCAAGCCCTGCGCCCCCCCATTCCGGGGAAACCATCATCCCCAAGAAGCCAAGCTCGCCAAGTTTGGCCACAATCTCGGCGGGGAACTCCCCTTTGATGTCCCGTTCGATAGCACTGGGTGCTACTTCGTTCTGTGCAAATTCGCGAGCGGTGTCGCGGATCATCTCCTGCATTTCGGTTAATTCCAACTGAAGCATCGTGAAGGTTCCTTGCTGTGCGGTTACAAACGTGCGTGATAAGTGCTGGTGCGGCGCGCCCCCCAACCACTGGATGGATGGGAAACAGCCCAATAGTAGGTTCTTTCTTGCAGCGGACAAAATTACGCGAGTAGAGAAGGAGAGCCAACCGCTCTAACCGTTCGATACTGAATGCCCAGACGGCCACTTTTTTTCTCTGTTTCCTCTTCTCCCCTTCTTCATAGGCTACAATAGAACTTCGCAAACTCCTTTTATTTGATCGGCAACACGTTCAATTTCAATCACAATGCCCAATCAAACTGTCCGCTCGTACTCTATCCGCCTGGCCACTGCGGAGGATGCCGCCGGTTGCGCAGCCGTCAATATCGCCACGTGGCACAGCACGTATCGGGGGCTGATTGATGATGCCGCGCTGGACAACATGAACTCTGAGATGTTCGTTGAACGTTGGCGCAATCGGCTTTCGCCAGCCAACAGCGCGCTGTTCTGTTTTGTGGCCGAGCTTCACCCCAAGCCCCCGGCGCATCCGCCGCACATCGTGGGCTACGTGTTGGGAGGATTAAGCCGCCGCAGCGACCTCCCATTCACTGGCGAGCTTGTGGCGATTTACCTCCTTCCCGAGCATCAAGGTGGCGGGCTTGGGCGCAAGCTCTTCTTGCAGTGTGTGCAGCAGTTTCGGCAGCGCGGGATTGATTCGTTCGTCCTGTTTGTGCTGAAAGAAAATCACGCTGCCCGAACATTCTACTCCACCTTCAATCCCGATTTTGAGGATGAGGGGGATGTGACGATTGACGGATTCACCTACCGCGACGTGGGGTATGGATGGAGTACGCTTGAGCACTTCCCAGCGGGGTAATTTTCACTCTCCCCTCTTTCCTCTGTGCCCTCTGTGTCTCTGTGGTTTCCTCTCTTCACCAGCTAAGAAGGGAATGAACCACAGAGGCACAGAGGGAAGAAAGAGAAGAAAAAGAGGCCGATTGCTATCTCTATGATGAGCTAATCTTTCTGTCCGCTCCATTCTTGTAACCGCTTTTTCCCCTTCCCGTCTCTTCTTGTGCAACATCATCCAAAAGGAAATCGCCAACATGGAACTTGACGCTATCGCACAGATGCTGGTTAACGGACGCGCCGCAACGTTGCGCTACATCCGCAGCAAAATCAACGACCCCGAGATGGCCGAAGATATCTTGCAAGACAGCTTGGTGAAAGTGCTCCGCACGCTCCCTGATTTGCGCGATGAAGAGCGGCTGATCCCCTGGTTCCACCGGATTATCAACAACGCAATTATTGACCACTACCGCCACAAGGCTGTTCAGGGGAAGTACATCGAGCAAGGGCGCGAAGACTTGGATGACCTGCGTGCCGACACCCAACTGCGGCCCGATGAGCAAGGGGTTATTTGCGCCTGCATTTCCGACATCCTGCCAACCCTTCGGCCAGAGCAAGCGGAGGTGATCCGGCTGTTGGAGTTGGAAGATGGCGACCCTGAGTTTGTGGCCAAGCAGTTGGGGATCACCCGCAACAATCTGAAGGTTCGCCGCCACCGCGCACGAACTCAGCTGCGTGAACGTCTTCAAGAGACCTGCCGTGTTTGCGCCCAGCATGGGTGCCTGGATTGCAGTTGCCGCCGCCCATAGTTTTCCACCGGAACGGAAGGCTGCATACCGGAACAACCTCCAACTATCAAATCAAAAAACTATCACTATGAACAGCACGCCAATCGCTACCGAAATCATCACCATCAGCGGCATGAGCTGCGGCCATTGCGTTGTTGCAGTGCGGCAAGCCTTGCAAGAAATCGCTGGGCTTGATCTGCAAGAAGTTGCCATTGGAAGCGCCCGCATCCAACGCGATCCAGAGCAAGTAAGCGATCAACAAATCGTTGATGCAATCGAGGATGCTGGCTACACCGTCAGCGGCATCAACCAAGAAGCAGCACACTGAAGTTTTTAGCAAAAGCCTTTTTTAGGAACAGCCATGACTGCAACAGAATCACCGCAAACAACAACTCCAGCAACTCAGCCGGGGCCAGCAACGCCAAGCACCGAAATCGTTGACCTTGATGTGCAAGGGATGACCTGCGCAAGCTGCGTTGTGCGGGTGGAACGCTCGCTTCGAAAAGTGGAGGGGGTGCAGGAAGTTGCCGTAAACCTTGCCACCAATCGCGCCCGCATCAAGATGGCCGCTGGCGTTCCGGTTGCCGCCTTGCAGGAGCGCGTTGAACGCGCTGGCTACACCGCTACCCCAGCAACCGATGCCGCGTTGCACAATCACCAACAGGAAGAGACCGCTGCCTACCGCCGCAACTTCCTATTGGCCGCGCCCGCCGCCGCTGTGGTGATGCTGGTTTCGATGCTGCCGATGGTTATCACCAGTCTTGGGCCGCTGGCAATGCGTTGGATGGCGGAGCTGAACATCCTTCAGTTCCTCCTCACCACACTAATCCTTGCGTTCCCCGGGCAGAGCTTCTTCCGGCTGGCGTTCCGCAACGCACGCCACCTTGTTGCCGACATGAACACACTGGTTGCCGTTGGGACCGGCGCGGCGTGGCTGTTCAGCAGTGTGCTGACGTTTTTCCCCAGCGCGTTGCCCGGCATCAGCCAACATGAGGTCTATTTCGACACGGCTGCGGTGGTGGTGGCGTTGGTACTGCTGGGGCGGTGGCTGGAGTTGCGTGCGAAATCGGAAGCGACCGAGGCGATCCACAGCCTGATGCGGCTTGCGCCAAAAATTGCCCACCGCCGCGCCAGCGATGGAACCGTGAGCGATGTTGAAGCTGAGTTCATCCGCCACGGCGACCTTCTGCTGGTGCGCCCCGGCGAGCAAATCCCCACCGATGGAGTAGTAGTGGAAGGGGCCACCGCAGTGGATGAATCCATGATGACCGGCGAATCAATCCCAGTGGAAAAAACTGTGGACTCCAAGGTGGTGGGCGGGACGCTGAACGCTTCCGGCGCGTTCACCATGCGGGCCGAAGGGGTGGGCGAGGAAACGGTGCTGGCGCAGATTATCCGCACGGTGGAGGAAGCGCAAAGCTCCAAAGCCCCGGTGCAACGGCTGGCCGACTCTATCGCCGGGGTGTTTGTGCCAGTGGTGATCGGCATCGCCCTTCTCACCTTCTTGGGGTGGCTGATTGTTGGCAATGCTGGGTTGGCGCACGCGCTGATTAACGCCGTTGCCGTGCTGGTGATTGCTTGCCCCTGCGCCATGGGCCTTGCGGTCCCGACGGCGGTGATTGCTGGGTCGGGGAGCGGCGCAAAGCGGGGGATTTTGATCCGCAATGCCGAGTCGCTGGAGCGCGCCGGAACCACCAACGTGGTGGTGTTCGATAAAACCGGAACGCTGACGCATGGCCGCCCAGAAGTGGTGGCAGTGCAGGGGTTCAACGGCCACGCTCCGGCAGCGGTGCTGCAGCTGGTGGCGGCGGTGGAATCCCACAGCGAGCATCCATTGGCCGCAGGAATTGTTCGCCATGCGGCCCAACAGGGGATGGAGTTGGGCGGGGTGCAAGTAGAAGAATTTAGATCTGCAGCGGGGATGGGGGTGTATGCGGTTGCCAACGGGCAGACCTTGTTCGCAGGGCGCGCCAGCACCATCCCCGGGGTGGCGGCCTCACGGGAAGCCTCGGCTTGGATCCCCCCCGCCGGAAGCAGTGTGGTGTGGGTGGAGCTTGGCGGAAATTTAGCTGGCGCAATCGCCCTTGCCGACACCCTGAAGCCGAACGCCAATCAAGCGGTTGCCGCGCTTCACCGGATGGGAATCCAGACGGTGATGCTAACCGGCGACAACCGCGCCGCCGCCGAAGCAATCGCCAACCAGCTTGGAATATCCCACGTGATTGCCGAAGTAATGCCCGGGGAAAAAGGGGAGAAAGTGAAAGAATTACAGGCCAATGGAACCGTGGTGGCAATGGTGGGGGATGGCGTGAACGACGCGCCCGCGCTGGCCGCCGCCGATGTTGGAATTGCAATGGCCACCGGAACCGATGTGGCGATCTCCGCCAGCGACATCACCCTTGTTGGTGGCCATGTGGAACGTATCCCCGATGCGGTGTCGCTCTCGCGCCGGACGATGCGGGTCATTCGGCAGAATCTGTTTTGGGCGTTTATCTACAACGTCATCGGCATTCCGCTTGCCGCGTTTGGATTGCTTAGCCCCATTGTTGCCGGCGCGGCAATGGCCATGAGTTCGGTCAGCGTCGTCACCAACTCGCTGCGGCTGAAACGGCAACGCACTGCGTAACCCTCTTCCCGTCATTGATGGGATTGGAACGATTGAAGTGAACCATTGAACTGGAGGCCACATTCTACGCCTCCCGCAACCACCATAGCACCTCGCGGAATGTTGGGCGTTTTCCGTACATCAGGATGGCTGTGCGGAAAATTTTTCCCGAGGCCCAAATCACAACGCTGATAGCCGCCACCATCACCGCAATCGTTCCGGCAATCTCGGCTGGCGAAGGCATTTTTGTCACCAGCCGAATCATCATCAGCGTTGGCGTTAACAGCGGGACGTAGCTAAGCGCGGCAACGGAAAAGGAATCGGGATCCTGCATCACCACAAACGCAAACGCCATTGGCGCAACCAACACCATCGTGAGATAGCCGGTGATGACCTGCGACTCCTGCTCGGTTGTCACCAGCGATCCGATGCCGATAAACAGCGAAGCGTAGAAGGCATATCCTAACAGTAGATAGAGCAGAATGAGCGGGAAGGAAGTAAGAATATCGGGCGAGATAACAACAGCGAAATATCCAACCGCGGCCATTCCAATAATCACCCACGCAACAACCTGCGTTGCCCCCAACGCGCTTAGCCCCAACAGCTTCCCCCACATCAGTTCCTGCGGCGTTCCACTGCTCACCAGAAGCTCCATGATTCTGTTCGACTTCTCCTCCACAAGGCTCCGCACCAGCGATTGCCCCGTGGTTAGCACCAGAATCATAAACAGGATGATGCCGATGTACGCCGCAAAAAATGTCTGCAAAAATCCCTCCGATTTCTCCCCCCCTTTCTCTGTCACCTTCACCGTCTCCATCTCCAGCGGTTGGTTGGCGCGGCTCCATGCGGCGGTGTCAATCCCGGCGGCAATCATCCGTTCGGTGTTCAGGATTTTTTCGATGCGACGCTGGAAACTGCTTACCAGGCTGATGTTGCTTGGGTTTGTTGAGCGATAGCTGGCAACCACTGTTCCGGCACTATCGCGAATCACCACCGCCCCCTCCATTGTTTCGGCAAGGATTGCGCGGTCGGCAGCGGCGATTGCTGAATCAATTGGGGTGCTTGCTGTGGGGTAACTCTGCAGCACAAACGCCGGCTGGCCGTTGGGAAGCGTGTCCAATTTCAACCGTTGGGAAAGCGGAGCCATGACGGTTCCGGTGCTGTCAACCAGCCCAATCACTTTGGTGCTGCTTTTCCCTTTGTCGGCCAGCATGGAAGGGAGAAGGCCGAACAGAAGCATCATGACCGGGGTCAGAATCAGCGAAATAATGAACGACTTCGCTTTGGCTTTTTGCGTGAACTCCCAGCGGGCAATCTGCAGAATGCGTTTCCAGTTCATGGTGGTTTAGGGGGTGGGGTTGGTGGTAGTGATCGCTTCGCCGGTGGTGCGGCGGACGGTGTTGATGAAAATGCTGTTCAGCGATGGCCGCACCCGCTCTATCCGTGTGATCCTGAGTTGCTGGCTGATGTGCGGAAGCAGGTCGTTCAGTGTGGCGTTGGGCTGCAACGCAAGCTCGGCTCCGTTCGGGTAGATGTTGGCTTCCATCACCATTGGAAGTTGGCGCAAAAACCGCCCATCCCCTTCGAACTCCATCGCCACGTTGTTCCCGCCATGCTCCTCCTTCACCTGCTGCACGGTTCCGGCCAGCATCACTTCCCCTTTGTTGATAAGCACAATCCGGTTGCACAGCCGTTCGGCTTGCTCCATTTGGTGGGTGGAGTACAGGATGGTTCGCCCTTCGTCGCGAAGTTGATCCAAGATTGCGCGAAGCAACTCCTGGTTGACAGGATCAAGCCCGCTGGATGGCTCATCAAGGATGATATACTGCGGCTGGTGAATCAGCGCGATGATCAGCTGCACCTTCTGCTGGTTCCCTTTGGAAAGCTCCTCCACGCGGCGGCTTTCGCTTCCGGCAAGCTCAAACCGGCCAAGCCAGTCGGTGGCGTGGCGGTGTGCGGTTTTGGGGGACATTCCACGCAGTCCGGCAAAGTGGAGAATCGTTTCGAGGATGCGAGATTTTTGGTACAGCCCCCGCTCCTCGGCAAGGTAGCCGATGGAGGAACGGATGGAGTCGGAGAAGGGCACGCCGGAATAGCTGATGGTGCCGGAATCGGGGCGGATGATGTTGGTAATCATCCTGATGGTTGTTGATTTGCCAGCCCCGTTGGGACCAAGCAAGCCAAAAATTTCACCCGGCTGTGCTTGGATCGTAACCCCGTTCACCGCGTGGATGGTTGCAAACTGCTTGTGCAATCCTTCGGCGTGGATCATCTGTTTCCCTACAATTAGTGGGTTGAAGCGAATCTGCGATTGCAGAAGGGGGGCCGCTACGGCAGCGGCAGAACGAAGGTTGCGGAACACATGACGCTGCCAAGCCCGTGCAATCGGGATTGTTCTGGTCAAGATTGTTCTGGTCAAAATTGTTCTATCGGAATTGTTCCGTCGGCAGGCACAGAAGCCTGCGCACCGCTACAGTTACCGCACCCGCTCCACGCGGCGGATTTCCGGGACGTGGTGGATTAACGCTTTTTCCACGCCGGCCCGCAGTGTCAGCAGCGCAAGGGCGCAATGCTCGCAGCTTCCCACCATCCGGATTTCGCAGGTGCGGGTCTCCTCCTCAAATCGAACAAACTCCAAATCCCCCCCATCCTTCTGCAAGTAGGGGCGGATGATGATAATTGCTTGCGCGATTCGTTCGCTGATGGAAGCAGACATTCTTCTGTGAGTAGGCGTGCAAGGAACTCCGCCCCAAATTAACCACCCGCCCCGTACCAGCCACGCTCGGTTGCGACTCATGCTTCCAGAATGGAGGTTCATTCCAAAAAATTTGGAACGGAAGAGGGGATAGATTTTTTTTGAGGTGGATGCCAGCCGCATCACAGGCCATCCACTTGTTGCTCGCGTAACTGACTCGCCGTTGCAGAACCAATTTCCAACAACTGATTCCCAATCCATGACCTCACATCTTGATCGCTTGCTTGCGTTGGCGCGGCGGAATGCCGCAACCTACAGTGCTAACCCGAACGTGGCCGCAGTGCTGCTGGTTGGTTCCGTTGCGCGTGGCAATCCCGACCACTGGTCCGATATTGATTGCACCGTGCTGTGCCACGCAATGCTTACCCCGCAGGAACGTGAGGAACTGATGCTGGCCAACGGCGGAACCAATCGCTTCACGTTGGGGGATGAAACTGGCGGGATGGATCAGTACATGGTGGAGGGCGTGACATGCCAATTTGGGATTGCAACGATTGAGCAGACCCACGAGATCATCAACAGTGTGGTGGCCGAACTGGACACAAACCCCGACAACCATTGCATCATGGGTGGCTTGCGCGAGGCGTTGCCGCTGTACGGGAATGAGATTGTGGAGCAGTTGCGCTTGGCAGCATCAGTCTATCCAGATGAACTTGCGAGGGCAATGGTGAAGGCGCATCTGAACTTCCGTCCTACCTCCTTCTTCCAGCATCGCCTTGCTGGGCGCGATGACATTTTTCTGCTGCACGAATTGCTGACCGTTGCTTGCCGAAACATCATGGGGGTGCTGGCGGGGCTGAACCGTTTGTACCCGGAACACAACTACAAACGTGCCGACCGTTTCATCAGCCGGATGGAGATTGCCCCACCACACCTTGCCGAACGGCTTCGGCATATTCTGGGAGCCGAGGCGTTTGGGCCGTTCACAACGTTGGGTGAAGTTATCGAGGAGCTGTTCCAGATAGTTCGCCAGCAGATGCCTGAGGTAGATACCCAGCAGGCATATCTGCGATTCAGTGGCGAGTAGAATGGGGGGGGAGAGAGAGAATTGCGCTGATCTTCTTCCCTACTGTGGCTGCCCTGTTCAGCTGAAAAGAGCTAAGTTTCGCCCCCTGAATCACACATCTTCAAGCTCAATGAACGGAACGGCTTATATCGTTGGCGACCGCGCACAAGCACTGGCCAACTACCCACATGCACGCAAAGTTGGCCAATTCATTTATGTCTCCGGCGTTTCCTCGCGCCGATTTGATAACACCCATGCTGGCGTGCACATCAACGAAGACGGCAGCGTGACGTTGGACATCCGCGAGCAGACCCGCGCAGTGATCGAGAACATCAGCCAGATACTGCAAACCGCCGGTGCTACGCTGGCAAACGTGGTGGATATTCTTGTGATGCTGGTGGATATGAACGACTACGCCGGGATGAACGAAATCTACAATCACTATTTCCAAGCAGAAACCGGGCCAGTGCGGACCACCTGCGCTGTTCACCAGCTTCCCCACCCAAACCTGTTGATTGAGATGAAAGTTGTGGCTTGGGTGGAGGAATAGACTGCGGAATGCGGGAAGCTATCCCAATTATCCAAGCAGATACAACGGTGCTTCGCGAGGGCAGCCAAGGCGGAACGGGAGCCAGTGGCCGGCCCCGGCTGAGGTATAAAGCTGGGAGTTCCCCCGCTGGTAATGCCCCCAGATGTAGTTGTTTGGGGTAAGCGGCTCAATCACTCCGTGGCCACCAAATCCAATCTGAATTCCCCCGTGATAATGCCCAGAAACCGTTAGCTCAATCCCTTCCTCCGCCGCCCGATCCCACCCTTCGGGGCGGTGGCTCATCAGGATGTGGAAGGCATCCGACGGCGCGCCATCCAATGTGGCATCCACGGTGCGTTGCAAAAACTGCCGACGGTTCTTCTCACCTCCGCTTCGTGCGGGGTCGTCGGCTCCACCAATAAACAGATGGCTTCCCCCTACCTTCACGGCTACCCCTTCCTCGCGCAGCAATGGTATCGGGCTGCGGTCGAACGATTTTTGCACTGTTTCAATCCCACGGTAGTACTCGTGATTTCCCAGCGAAGCAAAGGCCCCGTAGCGTGGCCGCAGCTGGGCAATCATCCGCAGCGCGTCGGGCAGATGCTGAAGTTCATCGGCAACATCACCGCTAACTAACACAAGGTCGGGGCGGGCGCGCTCGGCAGCAATCAAGCAATCCTCAAGGTCCTTCATAAAAATGAACGACCCCAGATGGATGTCGCTAAAATGCAGTATCCGAAGCCCGCGAAGCTCCGGCGGCAGCGTTGAATAGTGCAAGGGGATGGTGGGAATCTGCACCGCCCCCCAAGCACTTGCAAGCCCCCACGCATTGGCCGCCAGCAATGTGCCGGGAATCACCACAGCCCCTTTGGTAAGAAGCGAACGCCGTGATTCCGATGGGACCGTTTCTGCAGAAACAGCAGCCGCAGCTTCAGGTAGATTTTTTGGCGAAGAGCGTTTTGCCAGAATCCACTTCACCAACCGCTCGGCCGAAAGCAGAACCCCGCTGAACGGCAGCGACAGCAGCAACGCCAAGCCAGTGGTGATAACAGCAATGCTTCCGATTGCGGCGCCCACCGACAACGCAGCCACATCAAGCACATGCCCCAGATACCACAAGCCCACAAACAGCAATCCAGCCAGCGGGAACTGCCACGATAGCCGCCGCACCCAACGCAACCCCCACCACTGCCGATGCAACGCCCACAACAAAAACACCGACAGTCCCCACGACCCCACCACCAACACCGCGCTACCAATTTGAAGAAAGTAGTTTCTCATTCGCCCTGAAGAACATGCTCTGGTTACTCTGTTTGGCGCGGCTCCGTTGTTGGTTGTGCTTGCCAGCTGCGGCGCACCAGTATTCCAATCAACCCGTTGGTAGATCCATCGTGGGCCGTAACCGGAGCGGCGGCTTGCAGTTCGCGCAGGATGTTCCCGGCAAGCTGCTTCCCAAGCTCCACCCCCCATTGGTCGAACGAGTTAATGTTCCAGACGATTCCCTGCGTGAAAATCTTGTGTTCGTACATGGCAATCAGCATCCCCAATGTGTGGGGGGTTAGGCGGCGAATCAGGATGCTGTTGGTGGGGCGATTCCCCGGGAACACTTTGTGCGGCAGCAACGCTGCAATCTGTTCGGGGGCGGCTCCGCTGGCTTCCAACTCTGCGCGTGCTTCTTCGGCTGTTTTGCCCCGCATCAGCGCCTCGGTCTGTGCCAAAAAATTGGCCATCAGCATCTGGTGATGTTCGCCGATTGGGTTCAGCGTTTCAATCGGGGCAATGAAGTCTGCCGGAATCAGCTTGGTCCCCTGGTGAATCAGCTGGTAGAAGGCGTGCTGGCCGTTGGTCCCTGGCTCGCCCCAGATAATCGGGCCGGTGGAGTATTCAACGCGGTTTCCATCTCTATCCACCCCCTTCCCGTTGCTCTCCATATCCCCCTGCTGGAAGTATGCGGGGAAGCGATGCAGATACTGATCGTAGGGGAGAATCGCGTGCGACTGGGCACCAAAAAAGTTGTTGTACCACACCCCCAGCAACCCCATCACCACCGGGATATTCTGGTGAAGTGGCGCAGTCCGGAAATGCTGATCCATCTGGTGGGCTCCTTCAAGAAGCTGGATGAACCGATCCATCCCAACCGCTATCGCAATGGATAGCCCAATGGCCGACCACAACGAGTACCGCCCGCCAACCCAATCCCAAAACTCGAACATATTGGCGGTGTCAATCCCGAATTTGGCAACCTGGGGCGCGTTGGTGGAAAGGGCCACAAAGTGCCGCGCCACCGCCGCCGGGTCCCCTGCCGATTGCAAAAACCAATCGCGGGCGGTGTGGGCATTGGCAAGCGTCTCCTGCGTGGTGAATGTTTTGCTGGCGATGATGAACAACGTCCGCTGTGGGTCCAGCCGATTCAAGGTTTCGGCCATGTGAGTCCCGTCCACATTGCTGACGAAATGGAGGCGAAGGTGTGGCGCGGCGTAATGCTTCAGTGCCTCCGTCACCATCACCGGCCCCAAATCCGATCCCCCAATTCCGATATTCACCACGTCGGTGATGCTCTCCCCAGTCCACCCTTTCCACTCCCCGCTCCGCACCGATTCAGTGAATCGGCGCATCTGCTCCAGCACGCGATTCACCTGCGGCATCACGTCGGCTCCATCCACTATCACTGGGTAATCCGAGCGGTTCCGCAGCGCGGTGTGAAGCACGGCGCGCCCTTCGGTGTTGTTGATTTTTTCGCCAGCGAACATCCGCTCGATCCATGCCGGAAGATCACGCTGGCGAGCAAGCTCCAGCAGCAGATCCATTGTTTGCTGGGTGATGCGATTTTTGGAGTAATCCAGAAACAGGTCGCCGTGGGAAAGGGTGAAACGGTGGAAACGCTCAGGGTCATCGGCAAACAGTTGGCGCATCGGAAGGTCACGAACTTCGGCATGGTGCTGGGCCAATGCTTGCCACGCAGCGGAAGCTGGTAGGGAGGTAGTGTTGTGTGAGTCCATGGTTGGAGAAAGATGAGCAGGAAGTAGCAGGGAGCGCAGGCTCGCAAAGCCCGCGCCTACCGATAGTGAACTTGGAAGAAGATGCGCGAGAGGGAGAGTTGCCTATCCGAGGGGACGCATCCCCTTTGCCTGATCCGGGGATTGTCCCCCCTCTCTTTCTTCCCTCTGTGTCCTCTGTGCCTCTGTGTTTTTTTTCCCTCTTTCCCAGAGAATGAACCACAGAGACACAGAGAGCACAGAGGGAAGAAGATGCGAGGGAGGGGGGCGCATCCCCGGTTGCTCTCTAACTGCCGATGAGCTACATCTATTTATCGCCACCACCACCACCATCCACCGAGCGGCTGCCGAACAATACGGCTGCACCAACCTGAAGGTAGCGCATCCCTTTCTCATCATCATCTTGAGTGAGAAGGTTGGAAAGGTTGTAGCGTGCGCCAACATCAATCGTCACCTCACCCAGCGCAATATCAACGCCAGCACTCAGCGCCACGCCAAACTCATTCTCCCCCGCCGAAGCATTGTTGATGGTGACGTTGTTCAGCTGATCGGAGCCACGGACGAAGGCGTAGGTGCGGTTGACAAAGGTGTAGGAAAGCTGCGCCCCGGCGTAGGGGATAATCACATTGGAAGGGAGCGAGAGTTGAATGCCAAGATTCAGTGGGATCAGTGAGGTTCCAACCTCGAACGTTGCCTGTGCGGTGCTGTCGGGATTGATCGCCAGATCAGTCAGCACCATCTCCTCCTTTTGGAAATAGATGTAGTTCGCATCGCCAGTGATGGCCAGAACTTTGGCAACCGGCAGCCGGCCACGGACAGTGAAATAGCCACCGATTGTCCCGGTAACGTCGCCGTAGCGGATGCTATCCTTGGCAAACAGATCCGACAATGCCCCGCCAGCTTGTTGGATGTTATCGCCGGCAGCGGCCAGCCCCGCACCAACTCCAATCTGTGAGTATGCTGCCGAAGCAACGATTGCCAGCCCAGCGGCGGCAGTGGTGATCGTGCGCGTGATGATGTTCATAAGTAAACGCTCGGTTTTGTGATAGTTGATTCACGGGGAATCTACCGTATTGACGGCAATCTACCGCCCCCGATAGCATCACAAAATTTTCCGCTACGGCTGCTGCTGCAACACCATTTGTATGGAGGGGCGAAGGTCCACCACGTTGGCCATTGCACGGGCGCGTTTCAGAATTTCCATCGCCCGTTGCTGCTGGTATTCCTGCCGATAATTTTCGGCGAACTGTGCTGCGTCGCGGCGGTAATCAGCTTCGCTGGGGGAGCTTTTGTACTCGGCACGGACGAAGTAGTAGCCCCACTTTCCGCGAACCGGGCCCGTTACGCCACCACCCTGCACCGTTGCAATCAAGGAGTCCAGAATTGTTGGATTTTCATCCGGCGGGGCATCTACGGTTTTATCTTGAACAAGGAAAATTTCCGCCATTGGCGCAATCTGGCGCATGGGGCCAATCAGCATATTCCATTTCAGCGAATCTTTCAGCTGCTCCACACGCGGCTTCAGCATCTCCATTTTTTTATCCAGCTTGGCGAACGCCGTCACGTAGCGGGGGAATTTCTCGAACGGTGGCAATCCGGCCTCGCGTGCCTCAATCATCTGCACCACGGCGATGCGGTCGAACGGCAACGTAAACAACCGAACATCGCCTGGCGCAGCGTTGAACGCGAACTCGCCAACGGCCAAGACATCCCCATATTTCTGCATCCGTTCGATGGTGGAGGTATCGGTAACAGTGCCACGGTAGCGGGATTTCAGCTCCAACTGAAGCGAGTCAACACCGCTGCCGGAACGGAGCGCGTCGGCGTAGCGGCGTGCATCGGCAAGAACCGATTGCACAGCTTCGGGAGAAATCGGCAACGGGAATCGCAACTCGCGGATTCGGTAGCCCTTGTTTGAGCGTTCGGAAACACGAAGCAAGTGGTAGCCAAACGATGTTCGCACCGGCCCCACCACACTCCCCGGCTTTGTCAGGAAGCTCACACTGTCGAACTCGTGAATCATTTTCCCCCTTCCGAACCACCCCAAGTTGCCACCGATTTTCGCGCTTCCATCTTGGCTGTAGATTTGGGCGGCTTGGGCAAACACGGTGTCTTCGGTGATCTTTTCTTTCAGCTTCAGCATCAGCTCCATCACCTCGCTGGTTCCAGTGGTGTCCGTTCCGGAGTTGGCACGGAACAGGATGTGGCGGGCTTTCACAACGGTGTCGCGCTGCGGCTCAACTCCCTCAATAAACAGCATCACAATCTCCCCATCCCGCTCGAACGGCCCAAGCAGACTGCCAGCCGACGAACGTGCAACGGTATCGGCAAACTCGGGGGGAATCTGCGCAAGGCTTATGGCCTTATCGGGATAACGCCCCGGCGGCAGCCCTGCAGCAATGGCACGCACCACCGCCGAACGGCGCGAAGCCGTTGCCTTGCGGATTGCCTGCAACACCGAATCCACCCGCTTGCGGCGCACCACCGTGTCGGCAGCCAGCGGCGCAACCGGAAGGATAATCGTTCCGATCGAGCGGACAGCAGGAAAGGTGAGTTCCGGCTTGTGCGATTCATACCAGGCACGCGCTTCGGCCTCGGTAAGGGACACCGCGCTGTCGGGGATGGTGGAGTGATAGACCCGAACGAACGACCCGTTCAGCAGCGTCTTGCTGGCGAAGTAACGGTTCTTGATCTGCGATTCGGTGAGTGGTTGCTCCTTGTAGATGGCATCAACCAGAAGCTCGCGGGTGCGGCTGTTCTGCACGTAGCGGATCACCTTCTCAAGATCCCGTTTCCAATTTTCCACCATCTGCTGGCGGTTCTGGCCTGGCTGCGCAAACTCGGTGATCTTCTGTGGGTTCATCGCCACCTTGCGGAACTGCTCCTTCTGATAGACCCCTTCGGCATTGGTGAAGGTGTTGCGGATAAAATCGGGGGGGGATTCGATCATCACGCGGATTGCTTCATCGCGGGTGACAACCACACCCCGTTTCTCGGCCTCTTGCCGAACAAGTTCTTCATCAATCAGGGTGCTGAAATACTCATCGTCGGTCACTTGGTCGATGTTTTCTGGCTGCCCTTGCTGGCGTTGGGCCATTGCGTGGTCGTTCAGCAGATCAATGTACCAGTCGGCAGGTATCTTCTGCCCGTTGACGGTTGCGATGTGGCGATCGGTCTGCGGCGCGGGCGTGCCAGCGCCCCGATTCTGCGCTGATACTGAACCCGCAAGAAGAATTGCGAACAAGAAGCTGAAAGAAGAACGCACCATTGAGCTGCTGTTGAAAGGAAGGTTAGTTATACCACACGCCAAAACTGCCACCATACTAACACAGGAAGCAAGGGGAAAGTTAGTGGGGATCGGAAACAGGAAGTATAGCAGTGGGTTCCCCCCAAAAAACAAACCGCCGCTGCAATGGAGATTACAGTGGCGGTTTGCTGATTGGTTGTTTGCCTCTCTTCTGTTTGCCTCCAATGTCCCAGCGTTGCTACCGGGCCACAGTAAACATCATCCGCCGTGGTTGGCCGCCGCTGTGGATTTCGCAGATGTAGATTCCGTTTGGCAGGCTACCAACGGCAATGGATTGTTCGGCAACGTCGGCAAGCTGCGGCTGCGCTGGCACTGCCATTACCTCGGTTCCATCAATCGCAGCAATGCGAATCGTTGCCAGCAGCAAGGCAGTCCCTTTCCAGCGAACGGTGATCGCTTGGCTTGCAGGGTTCGGGAAGATTCCGCCAACAATCACTCCATCGGCAAGTTCCACGCCAAGCGTTGGGTTCACTGGTGGCTTGGGAAGGATTGTGAAAGAGCCGTTGGATTGATCGGCAAGATCGGGCTGGGAAGCCACGGACACTTTAATCCGCGCCACGCTGATTGTGCTGTCGGCAAGGCGCGGCACACGCCACTGGAATGCCCCGGTTGCGGCGGTCTGGCGCGCAATCTGGGTCCAGGTGTTGCCGCCATCGGTGGAGATGTCAACCACCACTTCGGTGGCCTCCTTCGGGGTTTGCCATGCTATCTGCTGAACCTCACCTTCGCGCCATGTTTCGCCACCGTTGGGCGTTAGCACCCGCGTGGTAATGGTCGTGTCTGGTGGAGTGATTGGCGTGGTGACAACGGAGAACTGGGCATCGGAGGTATCGCCAACGGTGCGCCCTTCGTTCATCACCCGCACCAAGTATTGGCTGCCGGAGTTGTTCGGAACACGCCACAGGAACGCCCCGGTTGCCGCATCCACGCTGCCAATGCCGCTCCACTGTCCGCCACCATTTGCCGAGTATTCCAGCACCGCTTTCCCCGCCACGTTCGTTGCTTGCCACGTCACTACAACGGAGGTGTCGGCGGCAAACCGTTCGCCACCATTTGGGAACCTCACGGTGATGCTTCCCGCTGGTGGCGGCGGGTTCTGTTGCTTGGGTGAGATAGTGAACGGCGCGTCGGAAACATCAACATGGTCAGGCTCCTGGGCAACCGAAACACGCATCAGGCAGGCGGCCATGGGGAAGTCGGAAAGGTGCGGAATCGCCCATGAATAGGTTGCTGGGGTTGCGGGTTGGGTGGCAATGGTTTGCCACGTTGCCCCGTTGTTTGTGGAAAGCTCAATCAACGCCTCCACAGCATCCGGCGGGACTTGCCATTGGATGGTGCGGGTTTCCCCTTCGGTCCATTGCTCGCCACCGTTTGGGGCAATCATGATGGTAGCATCCAACGGGTCGGGGATGATTGCGAATGTTCCATCGGACTGGTCGCTTGCGCTCCCTTTCCGTTCGCTAACCCGCACCCGCACAATGGCACTTTCCTTGTTCGGAATCTTCCACTCAATGCTTCCCTGGGCGGCGTTGGTTTTGCCGATGCTGCGCCACTGCGCCCCATCCACGGTGTACTCCACCTCTACCTCGCCAGTAATTCCCGAAGCTGTCCAGGTCACTTGCGTCTCGGTGCCAATCATTAGCTCTTCCCCGCCGTTCGGGTAGGTGACAGTGATTGTCCCTTGTGCCGAAAGCTGCTGCACGGCGGCCAGCAGCAGCACCCACACCAGCCACCGCACTGGAGGGCTGGATAGGGGAAATGGTTGTGTAGGTTGCATAGCCTGTGTTGGTTGAATTGGTTGTGATTGTTCGGTTGTCAGGCTATCACAGCCTGCGGCTTCATCTGGATGCGGCGGCGTTTCCAGAACAGAAATCCCCCCACAACAAGCAGTGTTGCCGCAACCGGCCCCACGGCCGGCAGCAAGCCAACGCGGAATTCCTCGCGCCACTCAATGGATTCGGTTCCAAACAACGGGTCGGTAACGGTGTAGGCTACCTTGTCCAGCGTCCACAGTTCGCCGCTGGTTACACCCCACCAAGCGATCAAGCCAGCAGCGGCAATGATGCACAGGATTGCAATGGTTTTGGTCATGGTTGTTGATAATTGATAGTTGATAATTAAGGATTGGCGCGCAGAGGTTGATTGGCCTTTTGACATTCGCCATTCCCCTCACAGCCCTGTCGCGCCGAACAGTTGTGCTTTCACCACAATTGTTTCCCCAACTTTGCTGCCGATAGTTCCGCGCGAACCAGCAACGTTGAAGTCTTTTAGCGAAATGGAGAATTGGGCGGTAAGCATCACCAAATCGCCCGGGGCGCGTTCGCGGGTTTTGGCGGACTCCTCGATATACTTCAGCGTGAAGGGGACGGCCACACTTTTGGTGATGCCGTGCATGGTGAAGTTGCCGATTGCTGTCCCGGTTGCGCTGGCTCCGGTGATGCTCACATCCTTCACAGAAGTGACCGTGAAGCTGATGGTTGGATATTTGGCGGCATCCAACCATTGGTCGCTCCGCAAGTGTCCATCACGAGTTCCGTTGCCGGTCTTCATGGTGGCAACTTGCGCGCTGATTGTCCCGCGGATTCCCGCAACGTTCTTCGGATCAAGCGTTAGCGTGCCGCTGATCCCTTCAGCAGTCCCGTTGATTTTTTCCAGTGGAGCATCGCTTACCCAGGTGAATTGGTTCTTCCCAACCTTATCGCTTAGCGTCACCTTCTTTTGCCCGATTGCGTTTACCACCAGCGGCTGCGTGGTGGCTTGGTTGACGGCAATCCCCGCAAGAAGTAGTGTTGTTGCCAGCAGTTTTTTCATCATGGTGTTCATCGTTCTTGTTTGGTGTTAGTTGTTGGTTTGGTTGTTATGATGCTGTTCGGCATGGCTGGGCAATGCGGTGGCTTCTTAAATCATCGGTTGCTATGTCACAATGCCTCAGCATGGTGTTGATTGTTGTTGGTGTTGTTCTACGCTCTGTTGTTGCTCTCTCACTCCTTTGCCCCCTGGCTTACCCAGGCTTTGATTGTGGCAATCCGGCAGTCGTCCAATTTGTTGCCGTTGTAGGGCATTTTGGGATAGCCGGCGGAATGGCTCACCACGCCGTACAGCCGGCCGCTTACCCCAGCAGCACGAACGTCGCTGAAGTTGTCCAGCCGTTGGCCTGCCGATGGGTTTGGCCCGCTGTGGCACCCCAAGCAATAGGTTTGCAGAATCGGTTTGATGTTGCGGGTGTAGGTCATGTTCAGCGTGTCGCAGCCACCGGTTGGCGGTGGGCAGTCGGTGTTCTTGGCTCCTTCGGCAATCCAGCGGCGTATCAGCTCGATTTGCTGGGGTGTCAGCGGGTTTCGCGGCGTTGGGGGCATCCGTTTGTCAAGGCGGTCTTCGGTGATTTTCTCGAAGATTTCGCTGCCAAAAGGATCGCCAGCCACAACCCCTTTCCGCATGATTGTCTGGTAGCTGGTGAACACGTATCCATCCTGGCCCGGCGCGGCGTGGCAACCGCTTAGGGCACAGCTTGATTGGAACATCGGGAGCACGTCGCGTTGGAAGCAGACTTCGTTGCTTGTCGGGTTGCCAGTGGTGTCGCTGGTGGTGTCGGGGGGGATTGCAGCACGAACCACCGTGATAAACCCTGCCCCAAACGCGCGCCTATCGGCCACCGAAATTGCGCGAACCACCACGGTGATGGAGTCGGCAGGAATCAGCAACGGGGCAATGTAGATGCCATTGGTGGTAATCGAACCAATTCCCGAAGCAATCGCCCAGCTTACCGCTCCATCGCTTGCCCCTGTGACGGTTGCCCGCAACGATGTGCTGCTTCCGGTTAGCACGATTGTGTCTGCCGGGGCCACGGCTACTTTCACCGTTGTGGTGTCGTTCCCGTTGTTCCCTCCGGTTCCGGTTGTGTCGGTTGGTGGGTTGGTGATCCCCAGATCTTTGGTCAGCGTGTAGTCGCAGCCGGAAAACATCGCCACCGCAAGCAGTATCAGCCACACGGCGATTGCGTGAAGCACGTAATGCCCGGTAATCATTGGCAGGGCGTAGCCAGGTTTCGGTGATCTGTGTGTTGCCATGTGAGGTTTGTGCTCCCTAATTATCACATCAGTAAAACAGGTGAAGTTGAATAGCCCACTGCCCCATGCGGTAGTCGTCGTTCTCGAAGTAGCGATACTCAGGGCGTAGCTCAAGCATTGGGAAGGGGAATATCTGCACGCCAGCAACCAGTGCGTTAGCATGGAATAATCCTTGCACGGGGTCTTCGGTTTGCGCCCATTCGTACCTCCATTCCAGCGCAAGCCAGTCGCGCAGCTGGAAGGTGGATTGCACCATCCAGTTGCGGATTTGCCGTCCGGTTGCGTTGCGGCTGTAGGTCGCTTCGGCAAAGAATGTGGCACGGTCGGCAACGCCAAACCCACCAAACCCTGTGGCCATTTGGAACTGGTCGTTCCCGTACCACGATCCCCCGATCTGTGTGTTGATCCCTTCCTCAAAAAACTGGGGCCACAGTTGCACCCGCCACAAATAGGAAGGCTGAGAAGCGTCCACCGCTGGCTCCGATTCGGCAAGGTTGCTGGCACTGTAGGCCCCGGCATTCAGCGTCAGCCAGCGCAACCCTTCGTAGGTGATCTCGGCCCCCCATTCGTTGTAGTTGGGCGCAAGCAACGGCGTGGCGTTCATTGCCACTTCGCGGCGGGAAAACATTGTGTGGTCGTCGTGGCGCATCCCAACGCTGGGTTGGATATGGCCAACCTTCAGCGATGGCGCGGTGATCCCCGGCTGAATTACCGCTGCAACATCAAACGTGGTTTGCCCGGGGTAGCGGGCCTTCCCAACATTGTAGCTTCCAAACAAGGTCAGCCAATCGGTTGGCATCAGCGCGGCAGCGGGGGCAAGCTGCATCGGGATCACCTTCCGTTGCTCCGATGGCGGCCTTCCGATTTTGGCAACCTGAAGCCGTGCATCGAATCCGAAGGCAAGCAGCCCTTCCCAAAACGTGTTCGACTCGCTGCTCAGGGCCGACAGCCCCAAACTGTCGGGCTGCATCATCCCCACCGTGTTCATTGCCATGAACCCAAGCTCGTTGCGGATCCCCCCCCCCGTTGGATTGACGTGGCACGCCGAGCAGCGCGTCCCGGATAGCAGTGCAAACCGTGGCAAGGCAGTAGCGGTGTTGGCCGCAGCCGCCACCAACAGAACCACCGCAGCCAGCAAACGGGAATTGGCCAGATCACACATCATGCCACCACCACCTTCACGCTGTTCGATGCCGCATCGAACGTTGTGGCGTAGGATTTCAGCGGCTGCGTTGCCGGGCCACGTTTCACCGCACCGCTTAACTCAAATTGCGACCCGTGGCAACCGCAGGTGATGGTTCCGGATTGCGGGGGATTCACGCCGCACCCTTCGTGGGTGCAACGCATCGAAAGCGATTTGAACTCGGTTGCGGAAATCCGCACAATCATTATTCGGTAGCCATCGGGGCCTTTGGTTTGCGTCACCAATGCTTGGCCATCGGCAGTTAATGCAGCAACGCTGAAGCTGGTTCCGGAGCCGCCGCTGTTGTTGCCACCGTTTCCGCCGCCCCCGGGTGTGCCGTTGTTGGTGGCGGCAGTGGGGTAGTTGGATGGCTCGCAGCCTTGCAGCAACGGGGCAATAATCCCAACCACTGCCACCCCCGCAACGGAGCTGAGGCACTGGGCAAGAAACGCACGGCGTGGGGTGCATTGTGCGGCGCATTGCTTCGGGTTGGAAGCCACTTGCGGCGTGCTGTCTATCTCTATCGCCGATGGCGGATGATCCTGTTTCATGCTACGTTATTTCTAAAAAAGGTGAAGGATTTTTCCGGGCATAGCTGCGGGTTACACCAACCGAAGCACGGCAACTCCAGCAGGGGTTGCCAGTTGTGGTGCGTCATCGCCCCGCCGAAGCTCGGCCCCACACTTGCTGCAGTAATTTGCCAGCGGCTGCATGATTTGGCTGCCACAGCTTCGGCACAAGTTGGCCATAGCGGTTCCGCAGCAAGCGCAATAGTTATCGTGTTCATAGCCAACCGTGCCACAGTTTGGGCATCGGACGGGGAAGCCTGGGGTAGCAGCAGACGATGGAGTAGAAGTTGATGGATTCATGGTTCAGTTTGCCCCGTTGGGAAGTACAGCGTTCAAGGTACAGGCCAGCCGTCACGATTGCCCCAGCCAACCGTCACGATTGCCAGAAAAAACGTCACGGATGAAAAAAAGAGGAGCCGGAAGCGGGGGCAGAGACGGTAGCAAGAGAGCTATTCTCCATTCTCCATTCTCCATTCTCCATTCTCCATTCTCCATTCTCCATTCTCCATTCTCCATTCTCCATTCCCTTCCGCAGTTACTTTCCCCCGTTCGGCTGGCTCACCCCCTATGCAATGATTTCTCCACTTTCTACCTCCGAACAACACAGCAACCTGCAGAGATACCCACTAACTGTGCTGAAAGGTCGGCATGATATATTCGCCACAGCTTCCCCGTTCTTTACTGAGAAGCAGCCGACCATCATGCGCCATCTTGTCGATTTTTTCAATCATGGAATCCTCCCTTTTACTGGCCGTAGCCAGGAATTGGAGCGGGTGTTGGCGTTTTGGCAAGCGGCTTCCGAAGGGTATGGGCTTCGTGCGATGATGGTGTTAGGCCAAGCCGGTTCTGGCAAAAGCCGATTGTTGGAGGAGGCCATTCCGGCAGTGGCGGCACGCGGCGGGGTGGTGATCCATTGGAAACTCTATCCTGGCACTTCCACTTCACTGCTTTCCATTGCTGCGCGTGCGTTGCGCCACCTTCCGGCGGTGCGTGCGTTGCTGAAATCTGATCCGGAGGAGAAGGTGGAATCGGTGATGGATGCGTTGCGGCGGATTGCCCGGCTTCGCCCGCTGCTTGTGGTAATCGAGGATGCACACCTTCTTGCTGGCGACTCCATCAACGACCTGTCCACCATGCTTTATGGCCTTGCCGATGATGCAATCCCACTGCTGTGCCTTGCCCGCCCCCAGCAATTGCCGGTCCGCCCCGCGATAGAGCGTTTCCTTGTGGATGAGTTTTTGCTGGATGGTTTCACTGCCGCCACGCTTGCTGGGTTGTGGGAAGCCCTCTTCCAATCCCCTCCCGATCATCGTTTTTTGCAACTGCTGTTGCAGGCAACGCATGGCAACCCGTTGGCAGTGCGTTCGGCAATCCGTGGTGCGTTAAGCAGTGGCGCCCTTGCCCGAACAGCGGCAGCGGATCGGTGGGCGTCAACAATACCGACCCCGCAGCTTTTGGCAACGCTGCACCAAAGCGTTGGACTTCTTTCCGAAGGGATGACTGCGCACCTGAGCCAGCAGGAACGCCACGCTGCCGAACGGCTTGCGTTGCTGGGCGAAGTCTTCTCGCGCGAGGCTGCGTGCCATTTGATTGGCGATGAGCGGATGTTGAGTTTCCTGAGTTTCAAAGGGATTATCACGCAGGTTGCAACCATGCCGGGGCCAATCAACGGCAGCTTCAGTTCGACAACACCATTAACGTTCACCCATACTTTACTTCACACACATCTTGCTTCCCCCCCCAGCGGCTCCGATCTTCAGGCGATTGCTACGATTGTCCAGCTTGGGGTTCCACTCTATTCGGTTCACCCGTTTCATTGCATCGCCAAGCACGCTTCGCAGCTGCGATTGGGGGGGGCGCAAGCCGCTGCCACCGTAATCCGGATGCTTGCCGATGCCGAAGCGTTAAATACCACCAGCGATTGGGAGCTTGGAGCAACATTGATTGCCGCAGCCAGAGAAACCCACACATCAGTGGGGGCTGGGGAATGGAGTGCCGAAGAAAAACGGGAGTTCCAGATACGCGAACTTGACACCCAGCTACTGCTGTTACGGAACAACTACAGCCCAGAATTTTTGCAGGCCGCTGCACAACTTATGCAGCTAACCAGCGGAACGCTTCCCGACCATTTGATGGGGTTCCGAATCCAAGCGCTGGGGCATCACCTTCGCTCCCATCCCGCCCCGGCAACCAGCATCAGCACGTTGGAAGGAATTGATCGGATTGTTGCTGCCCGCCCTGAGCTGCGGCTTACGCTCCCGTATGTGCGGTTCCTTGGCATTGCGGCAACAATCCTGAACCAGGACGGGGTGACGGTGCAGGGCATTGAAGACCGTTTGACCCCTGTGCTTGCCGCGCCGCAGCTTCCGGACGAAGTGCGGCGGCACGCGATGCGGGATGTTGTGCCACGTTTCATCTGGTCCTTTCATTCCCCACAACAGCTTGCGCAACGGATAACGCAGTTGGAAGAAGTGGAGCGTTACGGTGGCGGCGACGACATCACCATCCGCACGCGGAAAATTGCACTGTTTGTTGGGCTTGGCCGCGCCCAAGAAGCCATTGCATTGGTGGACGCGCTGATGCCCCAGTTACACGACCGCGGGCTGCGCGGGCATATCCTGCAATGCCGTTTGCAACAACTGTACGCGCTGGGTGGATTGGGGATGGATCTAACAGCCATTGCCACGGAAATTGAGCAGATGGAGGTGGAGATGCCCCAGCAAGCCCGGCCACGATTCCGGGCCAGCGTGGGGTTGCGGCTTTCGTACACGGGGATGCTACGCGGGGAAATCGAATGGGCCCGGCACATCCGCCAACGCTACGGCGGGGTCCAGCAAATCGCCTACTCCGCACACGAGCAGATACTGATAGCGATCACAACCGAGGAACTGAAGGATACGCTTCGGGCGATGCTGGAAGAAGCAGAGGGAGCGCAACAGCTGCCCGACCTTCCGCCAGCGGTGGCCAGCTACATCCTGAACCACGATCAATCGCTACGCGCCGAAGCGATTGCGGCATTGCGGGAACTGTTTGCAGCCCAGATTTATATGCTTACTGGGTTGCGGCATCTTCATGCGTATCTGAAACTGGTGGATCATCTATCAACAGTTGATCCCGATATGGTGATTGCGATTCAGAAGGATATCCAAGCTGCGTTGCAACAAGCAATGGAATGGCTTCACGAGCGGCAGTTGAACGGCTACATGGATGGATTGCTGAATCTTCATCCCAACCAGTTTGCCCCCAACCAGCTACGCCAGTGGCAACAGGCAACCGATCAGATCGCTGCCGAACGGAACAGTGCAATCACAGCCCCGCAAACCAGCCCTGAACAACTTCATGTGCGAATGTTGGGGAATATCAGCCTTCAGAAACCAGGGGAAAAACCAACCCCAGTCAGGGGCGCACGGCTGCGGACGTTATTGGGCTTGCTGGTGATGGATCAGATGCTGCAACAGCCGCTAACCTACCGTGAATTCTGCCGCATTGCGGCCGATGGCGAAGACGACCCCGAACGCTCGCGAAAAATGATGAGCATGGGGTTGCTGCGGCTGCGGGAAGGGATTGGCGACGATGCAGTAATCACCAACGGCAGCACCCCGCAACTGAACCGTTCGATAGTGCAAGTGGATCTGCTGGAAGCAAACGCGCTGATTCAGGAAGCCAACGCCGCGCTGCGATCCGACACGCTATCCCGAGCATCCCTGCTGCTTGGTCGCGCCCTTGATATCAGCCGTGGTGAAGTCCCGTTTCCGGGGCTGTACCAAAATTTCTTCGAGGCTGCCCGCGATGAGTTCGAGCTTCGGCTCCGTTCGGCATTGCTTGCGGTTTCCAACCGATTGCTGCAAGAAGGCGACCCCGCCACTGCCGAGCGACTGCTACAACGTGGCCACCAGATGCTGGCCGATGATGATGAAATCAGTGAGCTACTCTGCGCCGCACTTGAAGCACAAGGGAAAAAAGTGGAAGCCGAGCGGGTGCGCGTGGGGCTGGCTGACCCGTAGCCAGTCGGCACTGATGTTGCGTGGATTCCTCATTCCATCCCCCTCTTTCCCGAACGCTTTAACTGCCGTTATCACCACACAAAAATTCTTCGGTATCGGGCTTGGAGGTGCTGTATATTCGCACCACAACTCAGCCGGATCAGCTGGCAGCAGTTCTTTTCAACCCACACACTATTCATCAGTTTCCGCACAACGTGAAGCGTGATTGGTGGCATCATGGCCACACATCACGCCGGACGCTGTGCGCCCTTAGCCGATGGTAGCCACGGGCGGAAACCAACAGCTGCAAGCCCGCCGATAAACCTTCATTTTTCCGCAAAAAGAACCTTTCCATGCAGATTACTCGCCGATTCACACAGGCAGGCCAGAACGTGTACGACCAGTTCGAGTACACCCTTCGTTCCTCCGTTCTTCGCAATCCCGACGGCTCGGTCGTCTTCGAAATGCACGACATAGAAGTGCCCAAAGGGTGGTCGCAGGTGGCCACCGACATCATGGCACAGAAGTACTTCCGCAAAGCAGGGGTGCCGCAGCTGGGGCCCAACGGCAACTCACTTCTGGACGAATCGGGCAACCCAGTGATGGGGGGAGAACGGAGCGCGAAGCAAGTGGTGCATCGGCTTGCCGGATGCTGGATGCAGTGGGGGAAGGATCATGGATATTTCGATACTGATGAGGACGCGCAAGCCTTCTACGATGAGAACGCCTACATCCTGCTGGCGCAAATGGCAGCGCCGAACTCGCCACAATGGTTCAACACAGGGCTGAACTACGCGTACGGGATCACCGGCCCATCGCAGGGGCATCATTACGTGGACCCCGTGACCGGAAAACTGACGAAATCCAAGGATGCTTACACGCATCCGACCCCCCATGCGTGTTTCATCCAATCCGTCAACGATGACCTTGTGAACGAAGGGGGGATTTTTGATTTAATCACCCGCGAGGCACGCATTTTTAAGTACGGCAGCGGATGCACCTCGGGCGATAGCCGTATCTATGTTTCTGGTAGCGGCTTCCTTCCCATTCGCGACCTGTTCCAACGCTTCAGTGCCGAAGGGCGCACTATTGAAGAGTTCGACGGCAAAGGGCGATTTATAGATATTGCCGATGCCGGTTTGGATACCCTTTCGATTGACGAACAAACCGGAGCTTACTCCCGCAACCGCATCGTTCGTGTGTGGGAATATGACGTTCGCTCCCAAGACAAAATCACCGTCAAATTCGATTCTGGCGCACGTGCCACTGTCTCGGCATGGCATCCGTTTTTGGTGTGGGATGGTTCGCAGATTGTTGAGCGTCGCGCCGACCAGTTGCAGCGCGGCGATAGCATCATTGGCCCCAACAACACAGCCCCCGACGCGCTTCCGTCCACCCCGTACACCGTTAGCTACCAAACCACTCACTACGGTAAACAGCAGCAACACACCATAGCGGTTGATGCCGACATTGCATGGTTGTGTGGGTACTTCATGGGGGATGGCAGCCTAGGTTTGGCGAACCGCTCAACCACCAACGCCCGCGAAGTACGGTACGATTACCAACGGCCACGCCTTCGTTTCCATGATGAAACAGTGGAGACGTTGCAGCGGGTCCAAGCAATCATCGAACGGACGTTTGGGGCGCAATCAACAATCCAACAGGATGGGCGTGGCAGCAAGGGCAAAACCCTTTGCTACACCAGCAGCAGTGTCACCGGGTTCTTTGCCGAACTGTTCGGCATCGGAGAAAAAACCTTCAGCCTGCGGATGCCAGCGTTTGTTTGGGAATCAGGCCGCGATGTTGCCATCGGATTCCTTGCCGGGCTGATTGACTCCGACGGTTGGGCGGCCAATGGCCGTGCGATGTACGGCTCGGCAAGCCAGCAGTTTGTTCAAGAAGTAGCAACCCTTGCTTCGCTGTATGGGTTCGGCGGCGGTGTGGTAACCGACCGCTCAACGGCACGCACCACAATCTTGCATCGTTCGGCACTTCCTCAGCTTCGCCAGGAATTGGCAGTGCGGCTTGCCCACCCGGAACGCCGCCGCCGATTGCTGGAGTACAACGTCCCTCACGAACGGAAATTCTGCATGAAATTGGATGCCGAATGGAGTGCTGAACTGTTTGGCAACGAACATCCCGAAGCTGAGTGGCTGAAGATGCCTGTCGGGGCCGAAACAATGCACCTGGGGCGGCTACACTACAACGGTATCGTCAACCCGCTGAAGCTGCAACGGGCAATTACGTTGTTGGAAACAGAACAAGGGGAGAAGACCGAACGGCAGAAGTATCTGGAGCTGATCGCCCGCTCGGTAGTGTTTGTCACAGCAGTAGAACCTTGCACGCAAAACCCTGATTTCTACGACCTAACGGTTGCGCGCCATGCCAACTATTTGGCGGGGGAGAACGGGCTGGTTGCTATCCACAACACCGGATCGAATTTCTCCGCCATTCGTGCCGAAGGCGAACCGCTTTCTGGTGGCGGTGTTTCCAGCGGGTTGATGTCCTTCCTGAAAGTTGCCGACCGCGCTGCCGGCGCGGTGAAATCCGGCGGCACAACGCGCCGCGCTGCCAAAATGGTGATACTGAACGCCGACCACCCAGACATCGAAAACTTCATTGCTTGGAAGATGCTGGAGGAGCAGAAAGTTGCCGATCTGGTGGCTGGCTCCAAAATGAACCAACTGTTCCTGAACGAGATTATGGCCGTTGCCAACCGCGATGGCGACGACTACACCGAGGTAGGAACCGAGCTTCACGACCTTGTTCAGCGGGCGCTGAACCGTGGGATTCCGATGAGCCAAATCGTGCGGGCGTTGGCACTGATGAAGCAGGGCCACACCACATCCGACGTGCCGATCTACAACACCCACTACGAAGGGGAAGCCTACATCACCGTCAGCGGGCAGAACTCCAACAACTCCGTCCGCGTCACCAATAGCTTCATGGATGCTGTGGAGCAGGACACCCCGTGGAATCTGGTCCGACGCACCGATGGCAAGACGGTGAAGACCATTGGCGCGCGCCAGCTGTGGCAGAAAATCAACTACGCAGCATGGAGCTGTGCGGACCCCGGACTTCAGTTCCACACCACCGTCAACGAGTGGCACACCAGCCCGAAGGATGGCGAAATCAACGGCAGCAACCCGTGCAGCGAGTACATGTTTTTGGATGACACGGCGTGCAACCTAGCTAGCATCAACCTTGCCAAATTCTACGATGCCGAAACCCGTGTTTTCGATGTAGAAGGCTACAAGCACGCCTGCCGGATTCTGACGATTGTCCTGGAAGTATCGGTGCTGATGGCGCAGTTCCCCTCCAAAACAATCGCCCAAAAAAGCTACGACTTCCGGACGCTTGGGCTTGGCTACGCCAACATCGGCACGGTGCTGATGACCGCCGGAATCCCCTACGACAGCGACGAAGGGCGCGCATGGGCCGGCGCGCTATCGGCCATTATGACCGGCGAATCCTACGCCACCAGCGCGGAAATGGCTCAACAGCTTGGCTCCTTCCCCAACTACAAACGGAACGAAAAAGATATGCTGCGGGTGATCCGCAATCACCGCCGCGCAGCCTACAACGCGCCCGCCTACGAGTACGAAGGGCTGACCATCAAGCCGGTGGGGATCAACCATTCCTTGTGCCCAACCAACCTTTCCGAATCGGCGAAGGAGGTCTGGGATCGTGCGCTTGCGCTGGGGGAACAACACGGCTACCGCAACGCACAGGTCACGGTGATTGCTCCGACCGGGACTATAGCGCTTATCATGGATTGCGACACCACCGGCATCGAGCCGGACTTCGCGATGGTGAAGTTCAAGAAGCTGGCCGGTGGCGGATATTTCAAGATTGTCAACAGTTCGGTTCCGGCGGCACTGCGGGCGTTGGGATACTCGGAAGCCGAAATCATCGAGATTGAACGCTACATCAAAGGCCACGGCACGCTTAGCGGATGCCCGCATATCAACAAGCAAAGCCTGAAGGAGAAAGGGTTCAGCGACGAAAGCATCCAAACAATCGAGAACCAACTGGACAGCGTGTTCGATGTAAAGTTCGCGTTCAATAAATGGACGTTGGGGGAGGAGGCATTGCGGGGTATGGGCTTTGCGCAATCCGAACTTGACGACCCATCGCTGAACATCCTTGCGCGGCTTGGGTTCACCGCGCAGCAGCTTGAGGAAGCCAACAAGTTCATCTGCGGAACCATGACGATCGAGGGTGCGCCGGGGCTGAACCCCGAACACTTGCCGGTGTTCGACTGCGCCAACAAGTGCGGCAAGTACGGCCAACGCTACATCCAACACATGGGCCACGTGAAGATGATGGCCGCCGCCCAGCCGTTCATCAGCGGGGCAATCAGCAAAACCATCAATATGCCCAACCACGCAACCATTGATGAAGTTGCCCATGTGTATCTGGAGTCGTGGAAGCTGATGCTGAAGGCAATCGCGCTCTACCGCGACGGCAGCAAGCTCTCCCAACCGCTGAACGCCACCGCCGACACCGATCTGGTGGAAGAGGTGACACTGCACGACGCGAACGTTGAGCCAACCCAGATGATTGGCGATGAAAACACGTGGGATGAGAACGTCGGCGCGGCCCAAGTTCACGAGCGGATTGTGGAGAAGGTCTATCACCGCGCCGACCGCCGCCGGCTGCCGAAGCGCCGCCACGGGTTCGTGCGTGAGGCCACCGTTGGCGGCCACAAGGTCTTTATCCGCACCGGTGAGTACGAGGACGGAACGCTTGGCGAAATCTTCATTGATATGTACAAAGAAGGGGCCAGCTTCAAGGGGCTGCTGAACTGCTTTGCGGTGCTTGCCAGCAAGGCATTGCAGTACGGAATGCCGCTGGAAAAAATGGTGGATACCTTCACCTTCACCCGGTTCGAGCCGTCGGGTCCGGTGTTCGGGCATGAGGCCATCAAGTCCTCCACCTCCATCATTGATTATGTGTTCCGGGCGTTGGGGTATGAGTATCTGGGGCGCGAGGATTTTATCCACGTGAAGGCGATTGACGAAGCGGGAAGCAATGCCGAAACCAAACCGAACGGCAACGGTGCTGGCCACGGCAACGGAACTGGAAACGGGCATGGAAACGGCTCGAAACTCTCACCAGGGCAATCGCTGTACGCCCGCCAAACCCGTGCGATTGATACGCCAACGGTTGCCCCGCCAATAAAGCCAATGGGGGAAAGCCAGAAGAAAGTGCAGACCGCCAAAGCACAAGGCTACACCGGCGAGCAGTGCGGCAACTGCGGCTCGATGCGAGTCCGCCAAAACGGAACCTGCCACGTCTGCGAGGATTGCGGAACAACAAGCGGATGCTCGTAAAAACCACTTCAGCAAGGGGTGCATGAAGCGATTCATGCACCCCTTGTTTTTTTGCGCACCAACACGTTATCTCAACCTCACCTCCATTCTCTATTTTGCGGCCATGAACCGATTTGCATGGATTCTTCTGGCACTGCTTGCGGCCTGTGGCGGCCAGCGTGCGGCCAATCATCCAGCCGACACTGTTGTGCAAGGGGTAAAGGACACCCTTTCTCCTGCTGGCGCACCCACCGCTGCACAACCACCACCACCTCCCGCTGCCGATACCGCCGCGCCGCCTGGGAGTGATACCACCACCACCACCACTGCGCCCGTTTCGCTTCCCAGCAATCAATCATGCAGCGCAATGGTGGATGGGATGGAGTGGGGCGGAATACAAGTGATTGCCTCGCGGATTGACAGCGCGATTGCCGTCACCGCGATTGGCCCGAACGGAACCAGCTTAATACTAAACCTTGGGGAACATCACACCCCCGGCCATTTGAAATTTGGCGCGGCCAACCCCGGCCCATTTGCCACCTGGATCAGCCCTCAAGGACTCAGTTTCAGCACCGAACCCGCCGGATCCGGAAGCGTCCGCATCACCCGGCTTGACAGCAAACGGGTGGCCGGAACGTTCAACTTCACGGCCACCGAGCAAGGGGGAAGCGGCAAAGTTCAGATTGGCAATGGAAAGTTCGATGTGATATTTGGGAAGTGATGGCCTAATAGTGATGAAGGGAGAAACCAGAACAACTACAGGTGATATTCATGCCGTTTTCAGAAGCCTATTATGACGATTTCGATAGCGTCATCCGCAAGCGTGGCGAGGACTATTTCATCCGTGGGAAAGTTCGCTTCCGAACGCTGGCATCAGACTCTGTGATTGCAGTGGTGTATGGCTCGCAACCATACACCGTTGCCTTGCACCTCACCACCACCACCCTCAACGCTTCCTGCGATTGCCCGCATTACGACGACGGCAATTTGTGCAAGCATCTGTGGGCGGTAATGCTCGCTCTGAATTTCAAACAATGGCCCCAGCCTGGGATTGAGCTTCCCCCACTCTCCTCCGGCTATGCTGACGACGATTCTTATAACACTACAAGCACTGGTAGAAAGCCATTCCAAACTTCCTCGCCATCCAAGCGCGGCAGGCCAGGCTCCTCTGCTGGTGCGCCGCCGCCAAAAAAAACTTGGCGCAATGATGTTGCCGCTATTCGCACAGGCATGGCGAACTCCACCAACTTGTCAGAGCGAGAGGTGTTGGATTCGCCGCCGATTATCTACGCCATTGATCTGGATCGCTCTTCAGCCGAAAACAAACTGCACCTTCAGTTTGCCAAGCAGGGATACCACAAGAATGGCACGGTATCATCACTGAAGCCGTTGGCAATCAGCCATGGGGATATTCCGCTGCTGCCCGATGCCACCGACCAGCAAATTGTATTGATGCTGCTTGGCAGTCAATCCCAGTTCAACAACTCCTACTACTGGAATGATCGGACACAGCCGCAGAGGTTGATACCAGAACAAATCCCACTGCTGATGCCGTTGATTGCATCCACCGGGCGGTGCGTTGTGCAGGCAAAAAACCAGGGGGTTCTGCACGGAATTACGTGGCAAGCGGATGCCCCCATAGAAGCACGGATTCAGCTTGTGGCCACACCGAACGGAAACTACTCGGTGACAGCAAACCTATTCGGCAGCAACGGGAAGATCATACCGTTCGGGCAGGTTCAGCTGATGATCCCGGGCGTAGTACTGATACACACCAAGCTGCATCCACTGCACGATAATGGTGCGTTACCCTGGGTCCGGTACACCCATACCGTTGGGGCAGTGACTATCCCCGCTGCCGATATTCATGAGTTTCTTGAGAATCACTACAGCAGCCCCACCGCGCTGCCGATTGAGCTTCCCAGCCAACTTGGCATCACGGAAGTTTCTGTTGCCCCAACGCCGATTTTGCGGCTATCCTCCTACAAGGATTCCTATCGCGACACCTCCTCCCAGCTTCAAGCGGACATATTTTTTGGGTACAACGGCCTGGAGGTCCCCGCAACGGCTTCAACCCGCTGCTTGTATAACAGGGCCGAACAGCAACTGCTGCACCGTGACCGCGCCGCCGAGCAAGCCGCAATGAGTTTTCTGGTGAGCCTTAATGTGCGCCACCGTGACTCATCGTCCTGGCAAAAGACTTGGACGGTTGCAACCAACAAACTTTCGTTTATTGTTCGGACCCTAAGCCAAGCTGGGTGGGTTGTGGAAGCCGAAGGAAAAATCTACCGCACCAGCAGCCACATCAGCATTGCGGTGCAATCGGGGATTGATTGGTTCGAGGTGCATGGGACTGCCACGTTCGGCGATACCTCCGCTGGATTGCCGCAGATTGTGGCGGCTTTGCTCAAAGGAAATGGGATGGTTCTGTTGGATGATGGCAGCTACGGATTGCTTCCGGAAGAATGGCTGAAAAAGTATGAAGTGTTGGGGCAGTTGGGGGAGCCATCGGGCGACCATATCCGGTTTCAGCGTTCCCAAACGGGAATGCTTGATGCGTTGCTTCTTGCACAACCGGAAATCACTTTCGACAAAGGGTTCCGGCAAGCACGCCAGCAGCTGCAACGCTTCAAATCTATCAAACCCGCAAAAGCCCCCAAGACCTTTGTTGGCACATTGCGCCAGTACCAGAAGGAGGGGCTGGGATGGATACAGTTCTTGCAAAAATTTCGGTTTGGCGGATGCCTTGCCGACGACATGGGGCTGGGAAAAACCGTGCAGGTGCTGGCACTTCTGGAAAGCCGACGACTACTGCGCCAGAAGGGAGAGCAAGCCGCAAGCAAAGGGGCAGCAAGCTCCACAACAGAACCGATCCCACCATCGTTAGTCGTGGTCCCGAAATCGTTGATTTTTAACTGGATGAAGGAGGCCGCACATTTTGCCCCGAAGCTGCAACTGCTGAACAACACCGGGCTGGCACGCCGCGCCGTGAAAGTGGAGCAGCTCCACCAGTACGACGTTATCCTGACCACCTACGGGACACTACGGAACGATGTCCAATTCCTAAAAGATTTCCGATTCGACTACCTGATTCTGGACGAAGCCCAGGCAATCAAGAATGCTTCCACCGAATCGGCGAAGGCGGTCCGGTTGCTGCAAGGGAATCACCGTTTGGCGATGAGCGGAACCCCAATCGAAAATCACGTGGGCGAGCTCTGGAGCCTGTTCGAGTTTTTGAACCCAGGGATGTTGGGCGGGGCCTCCTTTTTCCGGACGATGGACACCACCGCAAACCCCAACGATGAGTCGCGGAAGATGCTTGCGCACACGCTTCGGCCATTTATCCTGCGCCGGACCAAGGAGCAGGTGGCACCGGAGCTTCCGGCAAAAACCGAGCAGACGGTGTACTGCGAACTTGAGCCAGCACAACGGAAGCTCTACAATGAACTCCGTTCCTACTATCGCAACACACTTCTGGGATTGATTGATGAACGGGGATTGGGCCGCTCGAAGATGCAGGTTCTGGAGGCATTGTTGCGGCTGCGGCAGCTTGCCTGCCACCCCGGATTGGTTGACAAGAAGAAGCTGGACGCGGGATCGGCAAAGCTGGATATGTTGATTCCGCAACTTGTTGAAGTGGTGGAAGAAGGGCACAAGGTGTTGGTCTTCTCGCAGTTCACCAGCTTCCTTGCCATCGTAAAAAAACGGTTGGATGCAAAAAAAATCAACTACGAATATCTTGACGGAAAAACAACCAAGCGGCAAGCAGTGGTGGAGCGGTTCCAAAACGACCCCGACTGCAAGCTTTTTCTGATTAGCCTGAAAGCTGGCGGGTTAGGGCTGAACCTGACCGCTGCCGACTACGTGTTCCTGCTGGACCCCTGGTGGAACCCCGCCGTGGAAGCCCAAGCGATTGACCGCGCACACCGTATTGGCCAACAACAAACAGTGTTCGCCTACCGGCTGATTGCCCGCGACACCGTGGAGGAGAAAGTCCTGAAACTTCAGGAGAGCAAACGCCAGCTGGCCGATGCCATTATCAATGCCGACAACGCATTAATTCGTGATCTCACCAAAGAAGATTTGGAGCTTCTGCTTTCGTAGTCTCCTGCCTTGCAGGTTATCGCGAGCAGATACCCACGGTAACTGGCAGTATCAGTTCGGTCCAAGCGGTGTACATCGTGCCAGAAGGGTGAAGGTTGTCGGGAGCAGTTAGCGTGGGGTCGGTTGCGGCCTTACGGGATTCGGGGGTGATGTCCACAAAGTGCGCTCCGGCGGCCTCGGTTTCTTCCTGAGCAATCTGGTTGAAGAGGTCAATCTCTTGGGCAATCCGCGCACGGTCGCGCCCTTCGGCAAATGGAGTAACGCCCCAATCGGGGATGGAGACCACAATCACCCGCGATTGATCGCCGCCGGCAAACCGGATAGCACGTTTCAGCAGCCCCACAAACTCACCTCGGTACTCATCCGCTGCTCTTCCACGGTACTGGTTGTTCACCCCAATCAGCAGCGTCACCATCCGGAATGGGCCTTGCGGGTTTGCGGCATCAATGGCGGCGTTCAGTTCATCGGTAGTCCAGCCGGTGCGGGCGATAATCTGTGGGTCGCTCATCGGAATTTCTTGCTTGCGTAGCAATGCGGCAAGCTGCATGGGCCAGCGTTCGGCAGCGGCCACACTTTCGCCAATCGTGTAGGAATCACCCAGGGCAAGAAATGGAAGTTCGGCAGCGGTTTGCTCGGGAGCGGTAGAAGAAGAGTTCATGGCGTTTGGTAATTGGCAGCAGGCCAACAGCAGAAGCTGGCCAGCGATAAGTAGCTTCAGGAAAAGATGGTGGCAAGTGGCAAGCATGGCTATCATCCCGTTGGGTTGTTACTGCGCCCTTTTCTCCACCATCATCGTCATCATCTGCTGGGCGGCGGCAGTCCCGATGGTGTGCGCCCGCTGGCGCGTGGCAGCTTCCCCCATTTCGTAGGTGACGGCTGGCGCGCCGAACTGGCGAACAAACCAGCTTTTGAAAATCGGCGACTCCAAATCAGAAGGCTCAATGCGGGCGGTGAATCCGGGAACGGATTCTTCAATCCGCCCAATCCAACGCTCGGTAAACAGCGGGTCTCGCACGGTCACGGTGCTGTCCAGCGTGTAGAAAATATCACCCCAAGTTGAGTGAAAGTCCAACCCAAACAGAACGTTGTTTGGGTTGCTGATCGAGCCAAGAAAGGCATCACGAACGGCGCGGGTTTCTGGTTGGTTGAAGGCAAACCAATCGCGGTTCAGGTCTACCCCGCCGGCGTTGTGCCGCCAATGCCCGCCATCAACTCCATCCGGATTCACCAACGCCACAACTTGCACGGTAAACCGCTGGCGGAATGCTTGGGCAAGCGGAGTTTGTGCCGTCAATGCTTCCACAAAATTTTCCAACGCCCACGCGCCTGTCACTTCGGGGGGATGCTGGCGGCCAATAATCAACACCTCCCCTTCTTTCCCTTCCCCTATCGTAAGCCGCCGCAGCGGGCGGCCTTGTGTGGATGTGCCGATTACATCCAACCTCACAAACGGAAGGCGCGATAGGGAATCTTCCCAGCTTCGTACCGCATCGGTGGTGTAGGGTTGGCGTGCAGAAACCCAGAGGGTGTCGCGGCTAACATCCAACCAGATGGTTGCGGTTCCGGTGGTGCGTTCCCGTTGCACTCGGCTGGATTCCAACTGCCGCCAATGCACGCCGTCGTTGCTGATTGCGGGGGTGTAGCGGTGGCTTCCGCCATCGTAGGTTAGGTGAAGCCGGATGGTGCGGCGCGCCCGCGACCAAACCTTGAACGCATACCACGGGCTGTTGTTGATCGGCGCATTTTCCGGCTTCACCACTGCCACAAAATCGCTGTCGCTGGTGCTGAACACGGGACCCAACCGCGCCCCCGCAAAATTGCTTCCGAACCAAACACCAGCATCAGTAAAATCCCGCACGGTGTGGCTTACGGGCTGGATTGCACGGCTGGTGGTGATGGTTGAACCGGGAGGATCGTACGGTTGCGGCTGGCCATAGGACGGGAGCGTTGCGGCAGCAGTTCCGCCAGTTTCCAACGCCACCGTGTCGTGGGGTTGGGGGGTGGATGTGTTTTTTGTTGGGGTGGAGGAGCAAGCCGCCATTATCGCAGCCAGCATCACAGCGGCAACAGCCAGCAACGCCGAAATGCGTTGCTGGCTGTTGGTATTTCCTGAAAGGTGTTGGATAGGAGCGATTGTTGGAAGCATCATCCTGTAGTGTTTTTCTGGTACGGCAGCCGTGCGCAGGCTCGCAATCCCGCGCCCACCAATTTACCGACCGGGCGGCGGTGGTGGCGGCGCATCGCCACCGGAAGGGGGAGCGGACCAATTCATGCCGCCAAAATTACGGATGCTGTAGGTGAACGTCAGCAGCGCGTAACGCCCCAGCACGGTTGACTTCACATCCTCGATGTAGGCATCGTTCACCGTGCGGGAGACACTGGTGTTCTGGTTCAGAATGTCGTTGACCGACAGCCGCAACTCACCCCGATTTTCCGGCAAAAATTTCACCCCCATGCTGGCATTCCAGAGCAGGTAGTCGCCGTTGTTTCCTTCGGCCAGGCCGTTGTTCAGTTGGTGGGTGATGTCGCTTCCTATCACCAAATTCTCGAACAGCGTCCAGCTTAGCCGCGCCCGGGCGATGTTGTTGGTGTACTCGGTGTTCTGATCCTGGCGAACTGAGTTGCGAACAAGATTTCCGGTGAAATTATTGGAGATAGTGAAGTCCAAATCCTCGCTGATATTGCTGCTGAGCACCACACCAAATCCTGCCGTTGGCGCGTGGGCATCGTTCTGGACGTTGTTGATAATGCCAGGGGTGCGGGTGTAGTTGGCCGAGAGGAACAAGTTAAGATTCGATTTTAGGAAGCCCAGGGGGAAGCCGTAGCTAACAAACGACCGTGCGCTGATATATCCATCCAGATTCACTGGCTGGGTTAGCTGGGCCCCGCGCTGCACCAACACACCATTTGCCAGCGTTGTGTCCTGGGCTGGGATAATCGTTTGGTTGCCGATGTAGCTGCTGGTAATGCTTCCCCCCAACATTGCAAAGAAGTTGCTGGCCGATGGGATGTTGGTGGAGGAGTAGCGCATGAACAAGTTGTGCTGGTAACTTTCCTGAAGCAATGAGTTCCCAGTGCTGAGAAGCAACGGGTTCGTGTTGTTCAGCACCGTTTGCAGCTGATCCACCGCCGGGGTGTTGACCGAAGTGCGGTAGCTTAACCGAAGGCTTGCATCGCGCGAGAAGCTGTACCGAACCGAGGCGGTGGGAAGCAAATCGCCATAGGTGCGCTCAACCGTTGATGGCAGCGGAAACCGGTCATCGTACGTGAAGCCAGACCACTGGTAGGAAGCACCTGTGCTGAGCTCCCACACCGAGTCGCGATACTGATATGTCACCCCCGCAGTGTGGGCGGTTGTGCGTGATTCGGAGCGGCTGCTTAGGCTGGAGTCAAGCATCATCGCGCCATCGGAAGCCCCATTCAGTGGCGAGAGTGTTGTCCGGTCGCTGTTATCTACCGAGAGCGATGGGGCGTAGCTAAACAGAAGCCCCATTCCAGTATCCAGCGGTTCGGTGTAGGACACATTCCCCGATACCGCCCACCCATTTTTATCAAGATCAGCATTTTGGGTTAGCGTATCGAACAAGGGGGAAGGTTGGAAATAGGCATTGTCCGAACGCTGGTCGCTGGTGCCGACGTTGCTGTTGTAGCTGGTGCTAAGGTTCACCGAGAACGTGCGCCCGGGCGTGGCAAAACCACGACGGAACAGCAGGTCGTTGGAGAATGAAACGCCTGTTAGATCCGTGTTGGTGCTGCTGGCCGAGGTTCCGGTCAGCCCCTGGCTCGCGCGATTCTCTCCACGAAGGCTGCTGGTTCCGTCGTTCTGCTGCATGGTGGCCCGTGGGCGTAGAGTGATGGAGTTCAGCGAGTCCAGCCGGATATCCAGCTTTGCGTTGAATCGGTGGTTAAGGTTATCGCTTTCGCTGTTGTTCTGCTCATTGTAGCGTTGGTCGCTGGTGGCCGGAAGAACATACTGGCGCAGCAAGGTTTGCTCCGACTCGGTGTTGGTAAGATTAAAGAAGTAGCTGGCTGTCAGGTCAAGCGATGTGCCGAAGCGGTCGGAATAATTCACCCCAGCAGCATGGGTTGTGGAAAGCCCGCTGCGGCTATCCACCAAGAAATCACCAATACCTCCCCCCCCGCCGCGTCCGCCGCCGCCGCCACGCCAGGGTCTTCCGCCGCCGCCATGCCCCCCTCCTCCCATTGCCATCATCATCCGTCCCATTCCACCACCGAACATCCCACCGCCGCCACCAACCGCGCCCAGGATATCTTCAATCGCAAAATTTTGCTCGCTGATGTTGTTGCTTTGGGCAATGATAGAAAGGCGTGTATCGCCGTTGAACAAGCTAAGGGATCCACCAGCTTTGTACTTATCGTCCGGTCCGTAGCCAGCGTATGCTTTGCCGAACTGGCTGTTCCGCATGGTGGGGCGGGTGACAACGTTGATGGTTTTGTTGCCGTTTCCGGTGTTAAATCCGGTGAACTGCGACTGATCCCCTTGTTGGTCGTAAATCTGGATTTTATCCACCATCTCGGCTGGAAGATTGCGCATGGTTGCGGTGGGGTCGTCCCCAAAAAATGGGCGGCCATCCACCAACACTTTCTGGACATCTTCCCCTTGTGCTTTGATCTTTCCATCCTGCATGGTGATGGTCGGCATCTTCCGCACAAGGTCTTCCACGTTCGCGTCGGGGGCGGTTTTGAAGGCTTTTGCATCAATCTCGGTGGTGTCATCTTTCTGCACCGCAGCAACGCGTTGATCGGTCACCACCACTTCGTTCCCCTGAACATCACGCGGCTGCATCAAGATTTGGCCAAGCTGAAGCTCGGTTCCCCCAACACGTGCAATGATGTTCCGCTGCTGGTAGCCAACGGAGGTGATCTGGATCAGGTATCCACCCGGGGAAGGGAGTTCCAGACTGAAGTTTCCTCTACGGTCGGCAATTGCCCCGGCAACCACCTGCGTGGTGTCCGGCAGCCGCCGCGCCGACACGCGCGCGCCGGGGCTGGAAACATTGGTGACAGAATCCACCACTACGCCGCGAACGGTAGTTGGCTGCTGTGCCGAAGCATTCCCGACCACCAGCAGCAGCAGCAGGGAAAAGAACAATGGGGCAATGCAAGACCAACCCCGTGTTGAATGAGACATAGTATTTGGTTATGGAATTTTTTTTGCGAGAACGTGCTGCAAGGGTAGGTAGCGATGTAATGAACTGACTGAACCAGCCCCTACCTCCTGCTACTCAAGGCACGGCCACGGAAAATGGCTGCATAGTTGAATAGCCGCAACAGCGTCCCCCGAAGACGATAGCCCTCCGCAGCGATTGCAAAGAAATCTGAAGAGAACTGCTTCAGTCTGCTAACATTTGCCGCATTTCCTGTGTTAGTACAAGTGAGCGCGTCTGCTCAACTTCCCCGCTTTCACACAATTCTTGGACGAAGGACTACCGGAACTTTCCATTACCTGCTGCACACATCGCACGCATCTGCGCCAGCAATCGCCGGCTTACTGCCGGAAGCGTGTTTTTTTCACACCAGTGTCTATCAGGTATGCCAACCATTTCCGCGTCCGCACACAAGGGCTTCGTGCGCCCTCCATCGCCGAATAGTACAGAGTCGCTACCGTTGCAGGAGAATCTCCTCTGGACAATTCTTTCCGGCACACACACCACCAAACACCCCTCCCGTCACCTACGGCTGCAACGGCTGTTCGATGTTATGGCCTCGGCCTTATTGTTGATACTTCTTGCTCCGCTCTTCCTGTTTATTTGGCTTCGTCTGTTGCAAACCGGGATTGCACCGTTGTACCGCCATACACGGATTGGGTATCAGGGGAAGCTGTTCGTCTGCTTAAAATTCAGCACCATGTACCCCAATTCCGACGATGTGCTGCGCCGTTATCTGCGCGATAACCCATTAGCCCGCCTGCAATGGGAGACCTATCGGAAGCTCCACAATGATCCGCGTATCACCCCGTTTGGGCGTTTTCTGCGCCGCACCAGCTTCGATGAGCTTCCGCAGTTGTGGAATGTGCTGCGGGGTGAGATGAGCCTTGTTGGCCCGCGCCCGGTTCTCTGCTACGAATCGGAGCTGTACGGTACCACGCTTGTTGTTTATCAATCCGTTCGCCCCGGAATCACTGGCCTGTGGCAGATTAGTGGACGAAACACCATTGCGTTCCGCCAGCGGGTGGCGTTGGATATGCTGTACATCCACAATCGCACGTTGTGGCTTGATATGGTTATCCTGATAAAAACAATCGCGGTTGTGAGGCATGGGAACGGGGCGTGGTGAGCGCAGATTGAAGAGCTGCGGCGACCGGGCGGCACTCACCAGATCACAATGTTCCTTCCCCAACAGCGGGAAAAGAGCGGCACACCCCATCTGCTCTTTTCCCGCTGTCACGTATTTTGTCCGCACTTCAACAACCGATTGCTCACACTTCCCACGTTTGCCATGCCAAACCTTACTCCATCCGATTTTCTTGCCGCTGCCATGCGCCGCAACCAACGGCTGGTGGAACTCCGCCGCACGCTTCATGCTAACCCAGAACTTGCCTTCGAGGAGTACGAGACCTCGGCACTGGCGCAATCGGTGCTGGGGGAGTTGGGCATTGAGACGCTAACCGGGATTGCAAAAACCGGAGTAGTGGGGGTGCTTCGCGGCGGGGCGGCCACCGACAGCAGCAAGTGCGTTGCGCTGCGCGGCGATATGGACGCGCTTCCGATTCACGAAGAAACGGGGCTTCCGTTTGCCAGCCGTAACCCGGGGAAAATGCACGCTTGCGGCCACGACTCGCACACCACAATGGCACTGGGCGCGGCCATGATCCTTTCAGAAATCCGCGACCAGCTTCCCGGCACCGTAAAATTTCTGCTGCAACCCAGCGAAGAAAAACTTCCCGGTGGGGCCTCGGTGATGATTGCCGATGGCGCGCTGGCAAACCCGACGGTGGATGCCATTTTTGGCCAGCACGTTGCGCCAATGGCTCCGGCGGGTGCTGTCGGTTTTTTCCCGGGGAACATGATGGCCAGTGCCGATGAGTTGTACATCACCATCCGTGGGCGTGGCGGCCATGCAGCAATGCCGCAACTGTCGGTGGACCCCATCATCACGGCGTGCGAACTAGTGACATCGCTCCAAAAAATCGTGAGCCGCAACGTGGATCCATTCCAGCCAGCAGTGCTGACGATTGCAAAAATTGAAGGGGGATCGGCAACGAACATCATCCCCGACGAGGTGAACATTGAAGGAACGTTGCGGGCGATGAACGAAGAATGGCGGCGCAACGCCCACACCATGATTGAAAACACCGTGAAAGGGGTGTGCCTAACCAACGGGACTGAGTATGATTTAGAGATTCGGCTTGGCTACCCGGCACTGAACAACGACCCCTGGGCAACAACGTTCGCGCAGGAATCGGCGCGGCAGATGCTGGGGCAGCAGGCGGTGTTCGATGCGCCGCCAATGATGGGCGCGGAGGATTTTGCCTACTATCTGGAAAAAGTCCCCGGGACGTTCTGGTGGATTGGTGCGGGAACCCGCGAGCAAGGCTGCATGGGGGGATTGCACAACCCAAAATTCACCATCCACGAAAGCATCCTTCCCGTTGGCAGCGCGCTGATGGCATGGGTGGCGTATCGGTATTTGGTGGAAAGCAGCAATTAACTACTTGATCTTACGCAGAATTTGAATAGTGAAGGCTTGTCCGTTCAGAGTGGCTCAGGGCTTATGCCCTTTCTACTCATGCGAACCCTGCAGAGGATGGATACGCTGAACCGGTCTATCCGCGTTCGCGGGAATGGAAGCCAGAAAGTTTTCGCACACCTTTTCAGCCGGCGCTCCGCTCCATCGTGAACAACTCCACCGCACGTTCTTTCCCCCGCAACTGAATGCTGCCGATGCGCCGGGGCTTCAGTTCGGGTGTTGTTGGAAGCCGCTCCAGCAGGTCGCCGGAAAGAAGGATGTTGGTGCCAAACCCGTTGCACTCGGCTTGGATTCGGGCGGTGGTGTTCACGGGGTCGCCGTGGAAGGCAATCTCCTTTTTCACATCCCCAATCTCTCCAATAATCACCATGCCGTAGTGATATCCGGCTTTGAACTCCGGCAGAAAACCGTACTTGGTGATGTAGTCTTCGCGCAGTTCCTCCATCCGGTCGGCAATGGAAAAAAAGCAGCGGATGCAGTTGGCATCCTGCAAGCCCTTGGCCATTGGCCACGTCACCACAATCTCATCGCCAACGTACTGGTAGATTTCCCCCTTGGACTCCATGATCGGCTCGGTAAGATCAAAGAAGCAATCGTTGATAAGCCGATGGAAGGGAAGGTGGCCAATTCGTTCGGCAATGGTGGTGCTGGAGCGCATGTCCAAAAACAGAAAAATCCGCTCCTCCTCAATCGGTTTGTGATACCGCCCTGTGACGTAATTCAGCAGCACGTTCTGGCCCAGCAAGCGATTGATCTGGCGCAGAAAATTGATAACGAAACTCCCCACCACAGCAAAGGCAAGAATCGCAAAAAACTCACCGCCAGTTAGGAACTCCCTGAACCCCGTATCGCCGGAAATTTCCGTGAGGGCAATGCCGTAGCGAACCAATCGGTAGGCTTTGATTTCTATCGTCACGGTCAGGCTAACCAGCACCGCATAAAACAGCGACCGCAACAGCAGAACCGTCAGGAAATTGAGCTTGCGGAAGCGTACTTGGAACACGTAATTCTCGAACACCGCCCCCACCCCACCAATCACCATGCCGTTGATAAGCCCGTTAGCTAACGGCCCAAGTTTCCCCCCCTGCAACAACAACGCGAACAGCAGACCAAGCCCCGCACCAACCGCCCCCCCGATAACGATGCTGCGAAGCCGCCTCTGCTGGCGTGCGCGGCGATTAATGGCGATATTCTGGGACATAGTTTTTGCCTTGGTTTGGTGTTAGAACATAAACCCCGTGGTGAAATAGATGCCGCCATCCTCCGACTCCGACTTTGCGTAGCCGATGCTGAAGACGTTTTCCGGGGAAACAGGCGCCACCCACAAGCCTCCACCAACGGTTCGGTGCAGGACGTTGGATTGCTCCCCTTCGGCAAATACTTTCCCGCCATCAGCAGTCAGGAAAAAACCGACGTAATGGGGAACCAGCAATTTCACTTGGAACAGAAGCGCCCGTAATTCGGCGTTCCCAAAGACTGAGGTGTTTCCGGCAAAACGGTTTTTGTCGAACCCCCGCAGTGTTGCGTCGCCCCCCAAAAATGCAGCTTCAAAAAATGGATACTGCCCCCACACCTGCTCGCCGCCAACACGCAATGCCAGCGTCATAAATGTGAGCAACTTGGCCGATAGATAGAGCCGTGCATCCGCTTGCAGCCGCACCATGTCGTCGCGCAGCTTCCCCAGTTTGGGGCTGTAGGATCCTTTCACGTCAACAAACAGCCCGCGGGTGGGGAACGCTGCGCTGTTGCGGGTGTCCAGCGTCAGCCCTGCGTAGATTTTCGGAACGGCGATATCCTCGGTTCCATAGATCGGTGTTGGCTGGCTGTTCAGAAACGTGGAGTCGTTGGTGTCGTCGTCGTCGCCGTTGGTGCGTTCGGTCTGGACAAATTTGTACTGGGTTCCAACGTGCATTTCAACTTTTGGGAACAGCGTAACCCCAAGCTCAGGATTGATAGAGTATTGCTGCTGGCGCACTTTGTAGAAGCCTTCGTCGGCGCGTTGGTGGCTGAATGGAGTTTCGTTCCCAATCCCAAAAAACTTCAGCACCTCCAGCCCCGATCCGCGTGCGTTGATGCTGAGATGCGTGCCAGGAATCAGAGTGTAGAAATCGCTGGTGAACTCGGCATTGAATCGGTTGACGGTGGCATATCCAACCCGCAAATCAAGCCGATAGACGAAGGGGTCGGCATCGAATCCGAACTCGTACAAAATTGGCCCGCCGCCAAACAGCAAGCCTTCATCGCTGTTGAATCCGTAGATGGGGCCAAACCGCCAGTCGTGACCGCGATCCTCAACGGGCGGCTCGTACTTCAGGGTGTCGTTGGCGGGGGGGAGGCGTTTGCTGCTGCTGAAGCAGGTGCTGGGACTTTCCACCACTGTGGTTTTCTTCCCTTCGTCGTAGAAGTAGGTGCTGGTCTCGGCATCAGGAATTGGGGTGAGATCAAGGAAGTAGCCATCCACCCGGGAGCTGTCAATCAGCTCATCTTGGCCATCGCCAGCAACCACCCGGATGATTGGGCTGCTGGTGGCTTGGCCGGTGACAACGGCTTTGTCGTCGCCATCAAACAGGAAGATGCGAAGCTCGCGGGTTTCGTGGTTGTTGAACAGGCGGTGGAACAGAAGGTCATCCACCTTCTTCTCGCCAGTGGTTTTGTCCCGCTTGAACATCCAGACCTCGGTGGCATCATCGCCATGGCGGGCCACTTCCAGATACTCACCCTTGTTGCTTCCACGAATCTCTACCACTTTGGCCATGTTCAGGTAGAACTCGGCTGCGGCTGCGTGGAAGTGATCACGGCGGGCACGCAGGGTGTTGGCAAGCGCAGTCCCTTCCTTCTGGAACATCTCCGGCGGCATCTGGCGCACGGCGTTATCAATCACTTGATCGGTGAGTTTGCTGGCTACATCGTTGGCAATGGAGTCCCACGTTGGGTGGTCAATAGCCGAAAGGAATTTGCGGTCAAGGTAGCGACCAGACCAGGTAAGGTCGGCGATTTTTGGATACTCATCCTCGCATCCTTCCAACTGGGCAACGGACATTTCGGCAAGCGAAGGGATAAGCCCATTGTAGCGGCAGAAGGCTTGGTCACGGTCGCGTGGGATTGGCCGCCAGAGTTTTTCGTCACGCTCGCGGAATCGGGCCCACTGCCACTGGTCAACGTGGCGATCCCAATCCCCCATAAACATATCCAGCAGCCGCGCCCGAAGGAACGCGCGCGCATCCACTTGGTTGTCGTTGTCGTCCTCCAGACGGCGGAAAAACTTGTAGGTAGTGACGATTTTATCGGAGCCAGCAAAGCCCTCCACATCTTCTTCGGCAGTCGGGTTTTCCTCCAGCATTCCCAGCAGCCCGCCGAAGTCGGCGCGGAACTCACCAAGCCGCTCGTCATCCGGCAGCACAACGATTCGGGGGGAAGTGTTCAGCACTCCCTGGGCATCCAAAATCGGCGCAGCAACAAGCGGCGACACTGGGTTAGAGGTGCTGATAAGGTCCTGCACGATGTCGGCAACGATAGACTCCTGCAATGCTTTGGGGAGCACTTTCCTGGGGTCCTTGTTCAGCGAGCGGAACTTGTACTCATGGCCATCGCCCCCCACAAACCGGAGCGATTTGGTTTGGAATCCCCCACCACGTTTTGTCGGTTTCAGCCCGCCAGCGAAGGTGGCCATATCCAGAACCTCTACCTCAATCTCAGTTGCCCACAGATTCCGCCATAGGTCTCCAAAAAAGAAGCGATGCGTTCCCCCAGCATCATACTCTGGGCCGGGAACAAGTCGCACAGTTTTCTTTGCTGAAGTTGGCTTGGCAGGATCAGTCTGGGCAAGCGCGTTGCTTGCCATTGCTACCCAGAGCGCAAGGCAACAGATCAAAGATGGTAGGGAACACCGTTGAATCCACATAGCTGTTTTGAAAGAGAGAGAGACAATGAGCTGGAAGGAAAGGGAGAAAAGGATGCAGGAGTGAGTACGAGGAAGATGGGAAGCAAGATTGCACAGCGCCGCCACGTGTGGCGCAGCAGCTACGGTGCGGCACGCAACGGGTAGCGGGCAATCGTCGGGTCTTCGCCACGGGCTTCATCGCTAATCAGCAGTGTGCCATCGCCTAGGAAGGTGATTCCTTCGGCTTGGCGGTGAAATTTATCCAGCTTGACTTGCCCAAGAATCGCCCCTTCTGGCGAAACCTCTACCACGGATTTCCCCTCGGCAGCAACCACAAAAAAGCTACGTGAACGGGGGTTGAACTCAATGCCAGAGGGGTTAAACTCATCCCCACGCGATGCCGCAAGAAGTTGAGCCATCGGCAAAAGGAAGCGGGGCTTCGGGATCAACTTCATGGAATCGAGAGAGAAGGCATAGACGGCTTTCACGTCATCGAAGCCTTTGCCAGCACGCTCCTTGCAGGCAAGCAGCAGCGCGTTGGTTGCGGGGTCGTAGCAAAGCCCTTCGATGTCGTTTTTGGTGGATAGCTCCGTTTGGTAGGCTGTTGCTGGAACGGCATCCCCGGATTTCCCTTCAGCGAACTCAAAGATCACCCCGGCACTGGTGGTGATAAAGAACCGTTTCCCGACAATGGCGATTCCTTCAAAGTCCTTGCTGGCGGCCTTTCCATCAAGCTGGAACTGTTTGCGGATGGATCCGGTGGCAGCATCTACTTCTGTGATTGTTCCATTCTCGTCGTTGTGGGTGAACAAGCGGCCATCGGGAGTAGTGGCCAATCCGGAAACTTCGTCAAGCTCTGAGGGGAGCGTGATAAACTGAGGGGGGGCAACAAAATCATACCCCGCCAACGCCGATGAAGCAGGGAGCAGAGCAGGTGTCTCCGTTTTTGATGTTGCTGAAGGAGTTTCTGATTTTTTTTTGCTGCAACCGCAAGCCACCACAAGAAGCCCGCAGCATATCACAGAAAGGGCACGAACGTAGCCGGTTGTTTTCATGCTGCGAGTATAGCGAAGCAGAAGTAAGGGAACAAACAGTGAAGCAATAAAAAAGCAAGGGATGAAGAGAAATTCTCTTCATCCCTTGCTGAACGTCACTGCACGGAAGTGCAGAAAGCATCGGGATTACATGTTGCTCATCGGCACCCAGCCACCAAGTGCTGAGATATAGACGAACTGGCAACCGCGCCACGGGCTGATGTTGAAGCCAACGAACGGAGCACCCGTTCCATTGACCACACCAAGCAGACCACCAACGCCTTGAGCCAAGGCATCAACGTCGCCGTTATAGACCCAGATGGTTTGGCCATCCTGCAAGCCTGCTGGCAAGGTAACGGAGAAGGTGGTTGCAGGCACGCCGTTGTCTTGGATGCGGATGTAGGCATCATCAAGCTGGACGGTGTAGTTAGCAGCAACCGAGCGATATGGCATCACGATACCACCGCGATTGACCCACAAACCACCTTTGTTTGCAGCATCGTTGGTTGTGATATAGACACCGCTACCGTTTCCGGTGGCCTCGAACCGACCAGCCAAGCCAGTACCGGCTTGTGTTGATTGCACTGCGGCACCCGAAGCGGCTGCGTTGGTCAAAGCAACATCAACACCTGCGTTTCCGATTGGGAATGGGAAGGCATCTTGGCCAGGAACGCTTCCGGTATTACCCGCTGATTGTGCGCGGACAATGGTGTTGGCGTTGGTTGGCTGCGTGTTGTCGAAATGTCCTGCACGCCCTGCGCCAGTGTTGCTGGCCATCACCGTTGTGCTGGTTGCATTGCCGTTCGCCGAAGCAACGACTGCATTGCCACCGTCGCCAGTTGCCTGCACAAGCAGTGCGTTACCTGGGTTAGCGTTGCTGGTAATGGATACCGTTGGGGCAGCATTACCACCGTTGTTATTCTGGAACGTAGCGGAGCTTCCGGTTCCGTTGGTTGCAACCGCAACACCGGTCCCAGTACCGTTCATGGTAAGATTCATACCATTACCGCTACCAGTAACCACGCCCATAAACGCATTCCCGTTAATGGACTGCGAGGTTACGCCAGGACCCGTACCGCTGTTTACTGCGGTAATTGCCGGTGCACCATCCGTGTTCGTTGACATAATCGTCGGAGCCGCACCGTTCGAGGTCGCTTCAAGTGCATTGCCTGGGCCACCCGGAGCGTTGTACACGAAGTTCGTCACGTCACCTGCACCACCTAACTGCGTGATGCTGAACAATGCCGCTGCGTTCGTTGCTGTCTGTGCGAACGGAAGAACAAGTTGATCGGCGGTTGGATAACCCCACACCACACTTGCGCCATTGAAGATCAATGCTTGATCGTTCAAGGCTCCTGCCGAACTCATATCTACCGGTGCTACTGTCCCGTCCAAAATCTCCGCCGTCGTCACTGCACCCGTTGCGATCTCGCTCGTCCCGA
>JADZEY010000061.1 GCA_020850315.1 Armatimonadota bacterium
ACATTGAGGTCTTTTACAACCAACGGCGGCGGCATTCAACGCTTGGCTACGAAACACCAGCCGAGTTCGAACGCCGCCACGCCTCACCCTCCTAACTCCCTATCCACTTTTTCGGGGGAATATCAATCCTTCTATGCTGCACGCAGCTTTGCGCCCCTCCAAAAAAAAGATTGCAGGGAAGAAGGGGAGGTAAGTTGCATGCGATGCTGTTCCCCACTCCCCATCAAGCAAACGGAGCAATAATTCCTCTTGCTCCGTTGTAGTTGCTGCCGTATTATTGCCCCGCACCCGTTCATCTATTCTCCTTGGAGGGGTATCATGGATCCACCATAACTCTGTTATTTCTGCACTGCCACTGTCCTCAAGGCTTGTGCCTACTCCCACGCGATGTCTGCGCCCACACATTCGTCGTTGCATATCTCATCAAACACACAAACAAGGTTCTACCATGTCTAGCAAATCAGCAAATCAGCAATAACCCCCTATCGCGGCTTTGGTATCCCCTCTTTCTTGCGGTGATACTCAGCTTTTTTGCTGCGAATTCCGTACGCTCTCAGCCCCTTGCAACACCCTGTGTTCCCGACTGCCCTCTGGATCAATGGACAACGATTCCATCTATTGCTGTTGTTCCTGCCCCTGCGCCCTACCAGTCGTGCCTGATGACCGTTGACTACGTAACACGATTTGCGTGTGGTATGTACAATGACGTGCAGGTCGTGCGCATCAGATTCACTGGTTCCGGGTGCGACGCGCTCAATATTTGGCTGGCCGATCCTTTTGCGTCAGTTGCCTCCAAAGGACTTTTCTTACAAAAGGCGCAGAACGTAGCAGGCGTTGCAGCAATATCAAGCGAGTTTACAATGAAGTGGAATTCTTATAGTCAACAACAAAAAGAGGCAATGAAATGCCCTGCCGGAACAAGCCTCTGGCGCGCTATCCGTGGAAGTTGTTGGTATGTGGATCGTCCAACATGTGGACCAGGCATCATGGTTTCCTGTCCCAATAGTGCCTGCTGCCTTCAGAATTTCACGCTCTGTATGGCTGATAGTGGGGTTAAGGTTGAGTTCAACAGCATTCAGCAGCCACAGATACCGTGTGGTGCTCCAGTAGATCCAAGCCCATGTTCGTTCTACGCAGCGGATGGCCACTGCTATTTCATGTGTGACAACGATGGCCTTGAGGATATTCTTCCACCGTCAAAAATCAAAAAGGAGGAAGACCCTGAAATTTCCAAGCAGGATGGAGTTAAGGATCAGGACGAAATCAAGGGGAATATAGAAGCCCATATCATTCACAACTAACCACCTTGAACAATGAATTCGATCGCTATTACCGTCGCAGTACTTGTTCTAATTGCGATTGCTGATAGTGGTACGGCCAATGCTCAGGCTCAGCGATGGAACCGCATCGCTGAGCTTCCGGCCTACCCAACGGCAATCGAAATTCTTAACGACTCCACGACGCTTATCGGTACGGCCACACCATCGCTGCTGCTGCTGCGTGGTAGTTCGGTGATGTGGGAAATGCGGTTCGACACAACAAAACTTCCCCATTTGGATTACCCACGTGGGATGATCGTTGATATCCTTGCGTGGACAGATTCAACGGTGCTACTGGCGTTTCAATTCGGTAATGCCCGAACGGTCAATATCCGTAATCGGACAACGGAGGAACTTCATTTCCTCCCCATCAACGACCTTGCACGCTCCGGCAATGGGACGATCGTTGCCAGTGCCCGCTTCCGTAGCACCGATAACGCTGTATCGTGGGATAGCATCAAGGATGATAAAGTTATCGAAAAGCGCTTCCGATCCGTTGTTGGTGGGGTTCATGATAATTTCTATGGTACTCCGGACTACTCTGGGTTGTGGAGGTCAACCGATGGTGGCGTTACTTGGATGGAACGGGAAGCATTACGGCAAACCCCCGATTCGCTTACTGGGGCTGCTACACCGTTCGTCTATGATGAAAAAACGGTGGTTGTTTTTGCGAGCAATTCTCGCACGATAGAGGGGAAAAACAACGGACTTTATAAAACAACCGATGATGGCCAGACATGGCACTCGGTACTTCGGGTTGATAGCGCATATGTAAAGCTACATGCACAGGATGGCAATCTTACATTTGTCACCATGGCAAAGTCCACGACCGACGTTACCCATACCTACACATCAACGGATTTTGGTGAAACGTGGTCTCTGATAGACGAGGGCTTCCCGATCAACATAACACTTGGTGCTATGACTACTCGTGAAGGAAGAACACTATTAGCTGCTAGTCATGTAGGAGGTCGATCCCTCTATCGACTTGAAGCCGTCAGCAGTGCTGATCAAGAATCGATAGCAAACGGAAGCATTGGGGAACTTGTGGTGAAAACTATGGGGGAGTATCTGGAGGTGGAGTTCACCAGTGAGAATGCAAAACCAGCGCACGCTTGGTGTGATGACGTGCAGGGGCGACGTGTGATATCCGAACGAGTGATTGAGGGGGGAATGGGGAAACGGATTATTCGATTCGATAGTGGTGGGCTACCATCGGGGACGTATTTCATCACAGTAGAACAGGGTGAGAAGCGAAGAACCGAGGGGGTGAAGATCACGCGGTAATGCGGAAAAAGAAGGCTTGGTTGCACACCAAGCCTTCTTTTATAGTATAGGCTTGCGCGGCTTAACCCAACGCCTGCTCAACCCAAGCTGCCCCCTGGAACATCCGCCCTTCTTGAAAATGTGGGGCCATGAACTGCGCGCCGATTGGCAGGCCGTTGGCATCCTTCCCAATCGGGAACGAAATCGCCGGAATCCCTGTCAAGTTGGCGGCTGCGGTGAAGATGTCGCTGAGGTACATCGCGATTGGGTCGCTGGTCTTCTCGCCAAGCCGGAACGCTGGGGTCGGTGTGGTTGGCGCAAGGATCAGATCAACCTGCTTGAACGCCTCCACCATGTCACGATGCAGCAGTCGGCGGACTTGTTGTGCCTTCCGGTAGTAGGCATCGTAGAATCCGCTGGAAAGAACAAAGGTCCCAAGCATGATCCGCCGCTTCACCTCGGTCCCAAACCCTTCGGTGCGGCTCAGTTCGTACATCTCCTCCAACGTTTCAGCATTGGGGGAGCGGTAGCCGTAGCGCGCGCCGTCGAACCGTGCAAGGTTGGAGCTTGCCTCGGCGGTGGCAATCACGTAGTAGCAGGGGATGGTGTAGTTGGTGTGGGGAAGGCTGATCTCAACAATCTCTGCGCCAGCGTCTTCCAACCGCTCACGCAGTTCTTTCATCCGTGCCACAACGGCTTCATCCATTCCATCAATGAAGTATTCGCGTGGCAGTCCAATCTTCATTCCGCGAACGTCGGCTTCATCCAAGCCGTTGGTGTAGCTGCCAACGGGTTCCGAGCTTGAGGTGGTGTCGTTGGGATCGTGTCCGGCAATCACCTCGGTAATCAGCGCGGCATCATGGACGGTGCGGGCAAAGGGGCTGATTTGATCCAGCGACGAAGCAAATGCCACCAGTCCATATCGGCTAACGCGGCCGTAGGTTGGTTTCACCCCAACAACCCCCAAGAACGCTGCTGGCTGGCGTACCGATCCGCCAGTTTCCGAGCCAAGCGCGCAGCAGGTCATCCCCGCAGCCACCGCAACCCCCGATCCGCCAGAAGAACCGCCAGGAACACGGGCCGAATCCAGCGGGTGATGAACCGGACCAAAGAACGAGGTCTCGTTGGATGACCCCATCGCAAATTCATCCATGTTTGTTTTGCCGATGATGATGGCATCTTCGGCCTGTAACCGTTCCACAACGGTGGCGGAGTAGAGCGAGGTGAAGCCGGTCAGGATTTTGGAGCCGCAGGTGAGCTGGGCATCTTTCAGGGCTATGTTATCCTTCAGTGCCACGGTCATCCCGGCAAGGCGGCCGGCGGTTCCGGCTTGGATACGGGCATCAACTTCGGCGGCGCGCTGGGTGGCTTCGGCTGGCAGTTGGGCAAGGAAGGCGTTCAGCCCGCTGCCACGTTGGATTGCATCAAACGAATCGGCGACGATCTGGGCGCAGGTGGTTTCCCCTGCATCAAGTCGCCGCCGAAGTTCACTGTACGATTCTGCTGCTGTCATTCTATCGGAAATTTCGGAGTTACGGTAGTTGCGGTTGTGCCGTTTGTGGGCGTTGGTGCGTTGCCAAATTCCTGTGGTTGCGATGGTGCGAACGGGGTTGATTCGCTGATTGCCGGAGCTTCCGGTTGTGATTGTTGCTCGGTTGTCTGGTCGGCTTCGCCCAATACTGCGGCTGGTTCTTCACGCCTGTATGGATTGCTCCCCGGTCGGGCGATGGCTGCCGCCACTGGGGGGGAGGATTGCGAGGAATGCTGGCGTTGCTCTTCCTCGCGGAACGCCGTGTTGATGTGATCGTTGAACTGCTGTTGCGCCCGCCGAAATTCGCGAACCCCCTTGCCGAAACTTTGCATCAGTTCCGGCAATTTTTTTGGCCCGAACAACATCAGGACAACAATCAGAATAAGGATCAGTTCCTGTCCGCCAATATCAAACATCGCAAGTCTCCTGTGATAAAGGCATTGGGCCTTCATCATCAAGCAAGGTAGTCGTTAAGTGATGTGTGGTTCTGCTACGGGCGGCGGTCTTCGTACTGGCGATCGGCGGGGGCCGGTTGGCGCTGGTCGTCGTAGCGGCGATCCTCCAATCGGCGGTCGTCGTAGCGTCGGTCTTCCAGCCGGCGGTCGGTTTCTTCGTCGCCATTGGTTGCCTTCTTGAACTCCTTCACGCCGCTTCCAAGCCCGCGCATCAGTTCAGGAATTTTTTTGCCGCCGAACAGAATCAGGATGATCAGGACGATAACGATGATTTCTGTTGATCCAAGTCCCATCATGGTATCACCTCTCTATGAAGTTTCCACCGGTTGTTGCGGTGGGTGTTGGTTGCTGGTTTGTGTGCCGCGTCTGGTTGACGTTCTTCAGGGGGCACGATTGCCCGCCGGTTTGTGCGTTGTTGGCCGGTTCGGTTCCTTCGCTCTGTCGTCCTGGGTTCCCACCAAACCTCTCCTGTGCTGATGTTGAGTATGCCAAGCCATATGAGCAGCAGGGGGGCGGGCGCAAACTCTATCAGATGTCGAACGGCGTTGGCTCCGATGCTTCCAGTGTGTCGTCTTCGTCGTCGTTGCGGGTGCGGATCAGGATCACGATGTGGCGGACGATGCCATACAGCAGATACAACGCCATCAACGGAAACAGTGCTTCCCCCTTGGTGACGGCTGCGGCCACCAGCCCAAGCATAAACGCTGTTGTCTTGATCGGGTGCTTCTGGAACGTCCGTTTCGATGGCTTCGGGATGGTGTCGTAGCGGATGGTGCTGACCATCAACAACGAAATCCCAACCGTAAGGATTGCCATCATCGCGTCCTTCATTCCTGCCGGAGGGAAGTAGCTATCGGCAGGAAGGTGAAAGAAAACAAGGTAGCTGATAAGCGTCACCGCTGCCGAGGGGATTGGCAATCCCATGAAGTAATCTTTATCGAATCCGGTCAGCTGCACGTTGAAGCGTGCCAGCCGGATTGCACCGCAGATTGCCGGAAGCGCGGCCAACAACACCCCTGTGGTTTCCCATTTGTGGAAAAACGCCATGTAGAGCATGAACGCCGGGGCCGCGCCAAAGCTCACCACATCCGCCAGCGAGTCAAGCTCGACACCAAACTCCGAGCTGGATTTTGTCAGGCGTGCCATTGCTCCATCAAGCGCGTCGAACACGCCAGCAAGAACAATCAGCCACGCCGCCGCCATGAACTCCCCTTCGGTTGACTTCACCATGGCGAAGAAGCCGCTGAAAAGGTTCATGGAAGTAAAGAGGCTCGGAATCACCGAGCGGGTAACGCGGATCGGCACGGAGTTGACGTTCCTGATGTTGTGAATGGAAGAGAGGGATCAAGCCCGATGATCTTCCGCAATGCAAGGCAAATATAGAGGATAGCCAGTTGCAAAGGGAAAGTCAATTAGTTGTTGGTCATTGGTCATTAGTCACTCGCGGAATCATGCTGGAGCTTGGCGATTGCAGTATCTGGGTGTTCCACCTGACAACACCCTCCGCTCATGCTGAGCCCCGTCGAAGTATGAGTGGAGCCACTGAACGGCCAACTGCTCACTATCCAAATTCCGCGTAAGGTGAGTTAGTCATTTACGGCATCGTGAAGATCACCGTTTCCCCGGCAACCACAATGTCCCCCAATTTCACATGGACCGTGGCTTCCGGTGGGACGATCAGATCAACACGGCTGCCAAATTTTATCATCCCGAACCGCTCGCCAATCGTCGCTTGGTCGCCCACCTTCAGATTGCAGACGATGCGCCGCGCCACCGCCCCGGCGATTTGTTTGTGGAACACCCGCACGCGGCTGTTCCGCACGCCGATGTGAGTCCGCTCGTTCAAGTCCGACGCTTTCTCGTGGAAGGCCACAAGATATTCCCCTTTCACGTAGCGGTAGTGGTCAATCTCCCCGCTAATTGGATGCCGGTTGACGTGCACGTTCAGCGGGGAAAGGAAAATGGAAACCTGTTTGGCCGGGCCTTTGTGATACTCGTTATCCACAATGTCCTGGACTACCACAACTTTGCCATCGGCGGTGGAAAGGACGGTGCCGTCATCAATCCCAGCGGGAACGGTGCGTTCGGGGTCGCGGAAAAACCAGATGGTGAACAGCAGAAGGAAGGCGCCCAACGCCATCATCAGGATGCTGACAACGGTGATCGGGACAAAGTATCCGCCGATAATCAACGCATCGGCAACCAAGAACGATCCGATGATGACATCGGTTCCGTAGCGGGTTAGTTTCATTGAATAACTGGTAAAGTAAGGTTCAGTTCACGGGTTGGGGGGGAAGCCGCAGAAACCGAAGCAAGCGGGCCATCGCCAACGGCTTCGGCAAACAGGTCGTAGTCCATTGCCCCGGTGTACTCCACCTCCACAAAATCGCCGGGCCGCAGCGGGAACTCCGAGGTGACATAGACCTCGCCATCTACTTCTGGGGCATCGCGGTGGCTGCGGCAGATGTACTCACCTTCGGCAACGCTTTCCACAAAAACTTTCTCACGTTTCCCAATCAGCCCCTCATTTTTCTTGGCCGAGATTTCGCGCTGCAACTGCATCACGCGGTCAATCCGCTCCTGTTTTATTTCGGCTGGGATCGGGTCGTCCAGCGGGTGGGCCGTTGTGTTTTCTTCCTGTGAGTAGGCGAACACGCCAAGCCGGTCGAACTCAGTCTCGGCAACAAAATCCAGAAGTTCTTGGAACTCTGCCTCGCCTTCGTTTGGGTAGCCGATAATCAGGGTTGTGCGAAGGGTGATGTCGGGAATCGCTTGGCGAATCTTGCCGATAAGTTCGCGCAATGCCCGGCGGGTGTGGCCGCGCCGCATGGATTTCAGCACGGGATCGGAAACGTGCTGAACCGGCATATCAATGTACTTGCAGATAGTTGGCTGGCTTGCGATCACCGGAAGAATATCCAGCGGGAATCGGGAAGGGTAGGCGTACATCAGCCGAACCCATTCGATGCCGCGAACTTGGGCCAGTTTTTCCAGCAGCGGGGCAAGGCGGCGTTCGCCGTAGATGTCAAGGCCGTAGTAGGTGGAATCTTGTGCCACCACCACAAGCTCCCGCACGCCGTTCATTGCCAAGTGGTTGGCTTCAATCAGGATTTCCTCCATTGGCCGCGAAACATGGCCGCCGCGCATCAGCGGGATTGCACAAAATGAGCAAGGATTGTTGCAGCCTTCGGAGATTTTCAGATACGCCGAGCGCGTTCCCGGGGGGACGTAGCGGTCGCTGATAAGATCATATTTCAGGTTGGGGTTGATAGTCCGGAGGATATTGGTGAAATCGGTGACACCGAAGTAGGCATCAACTTCGGGGATTTCTTCCTCCAGGTCATCCATGTACCGTTGTGAAAGGCATCCGGCAACGTACAGGTTCCCGATTCGCCCTTCGCGTTTCATCGCAGCGGCTTGCAGGATTGTGTTCACCGATTCCTCTTTGGCCACATCAATAAATCCGCAGGTGTTGATAATAACGGCATCGGCACCATCGGCTTCGTCGGCCAGTTGGATGTTGTTCTTCCGCAGAAGCCCCATCAAGGTCTCGGAGTCAACGGTGTTCTTGGAGCAACCAAGCGTCAGGACGTTGACGGTTTTTGTTGGTGTGGTCATGGTATTCTTATCTCAGCAATGAACCAACAAATCTACTGCCCAACACCGCACTGCCCAAAGCCTGGTAACATTATCAAGCAATTCACCAACCAGAACTGTGGGCCGCAAAAAACGATGGCTTGCTTGGTTGCGTGCTTCATGTAAATTACCAACCAAGTCGGCTCAATCTTTCCCTCTCGCTCTTCTTTTTCAATTCACACATGCAGCAACCTTTCCCATTTCATGTTGCCGTCCGCCAATTTCTGGAGTATCTAGAGCTTCAGCAGCGTTACTCGCCAAAGACGATTGAGGCGTATCAGGGGGATCTTCAGCGATTCACCGAGCATCTTCGCAGCGCGCTGGGTGTGGATCTGCCGATGCTTGGCGATGTAACCCAGCGTGAGATCCGCGGTTTTATTGCAGCATTGCACAAAGCTGGCCAGTCGCGCCGAACCATTGGCAGAAGGCTTGCCGCGCTGAAATCGTTCACCAAGTTTTGCCGCCAGATGGAGTGGATGGAATCGAACCCCGCCGCGCTGGTGGTTGCCCCGCGCCCCGAACAACGCTTGCCCACCATGCTTAGCACCAACGAAGCGCAAAGCCTGATGGAATCCCCCGACCTTGCCAGCACCAGCGGAAAACGGGATGCCGCTATCCTTGAACTCCTCTACTCCGCTGGCTTGCGCCGTGCCGAGCTTTGCGGCATCCGGTTGCGCGACGTTGACCACGCCAACAGCGCAGTGAAAGTGATGGGGAAAGGGGGGAAGGAACGGGTTGTCCCGTTTGGCCGCGATGCCGCCAACGCACTGCGTGAGTATCTAACAGTCCGCTCGGAATTGGCAACCGAGGCTGGGGGCGATGCCCTGTTCCTCACCAACCGTGGCAATCCATTCGATGGCAACGGAATTTATCGTGTGGTGCGCCGCTACATGAAAAGGATCACCGAGCAGAAAAAGAAAAGCCCGCACGTGCTGCGCCACAGTTTTGCCACGCATCTGCTGGATGCTGGCGCGGGCATCCGCGAAGTTGGAGAGTTGTTGGGGCACGCATCGTTAAGCAGCACGCAGGTTTATACCCACGTTACCATCGAGCGGCTGCAGAACGCCTACAATCTTGCTCACCCACGCGCCACCGACGAAGGCACTCCGCAAAGCCAACAGGAACCTTGATGCCACTATTCCCTTTGCACCATAGCAATAAAATTTTTGTTCGGTGCGTCCAAGCCATTGCCTTTTGTATTGCCGGACTGTATTTTCCGGCAGCACCAACAGCACTGGCTCAGGAACCGGATGACACTCGGGTCACAATACTCACCGAAAACGACAGCCTCCACCACGCGCCACGCGCTCAGCTTCTGGATATTGTCACCATCGGGCTGGAAACATTCACAGCACCCGGCGGGGGGACGTTGTTTGGTGAGTACCGAAAACTTGGCGGGGCCATCACTGGTTTACCGGCAATTCCGGCCCCAACGCTATCGCTACGGATTGGCCTTACCGAGGACTTCCGGGCGGTTGGATATGGAACCTACTGTGCCAGCAATGTTGTTGACATCTACGACGTATCGCGCAATCCCGAAGCTGCTGATTCGGCTGGGCAAGGAACGATAGTGGCAACTGTGGTGGAGGACTTTTCGGTGAAAGCATTGCCAGTGTTTGTGGGAGTGGAGTTCGCCCCGGTGCGTTCGCAGTTCACCAGTTACGTCGGGTTGCTTGCTGGCCCAGTGGTCTCATCAGTGGTGTGGATCACCACCGCACGCGATCAGGCCCAAGCCGGGTACTATCGGCCCAGCATCAATGCCGACGACTGGGGGATAGGGGTTGGCGGGAAACTCTATGCAGGGCTGGACCTTCGCTTCGACCGCTCGGTTCAGCGTCCAATTCGTGGATTGTGTATCGAAGCAGCGTTCAGTATGATGCCGGTGCATCAAGACGTTTTTCAACCGATTATTACCAGCTCGCGTGGGCTTCCGAAACTTCCCGAACGGAGCACAACGCTTCAGATGGGGGGCTTCACGATCACCATCGGGCTTAACTTCCAGTTCCTGCGGAAACGATAGCCGGAACTGGGTTCGATCACCATAAATACAGCAGGGAGCAGACGTTATGAACATCAAGCTCACAGCGCGCCATTTCAAGGCACGCCCCGATTTGCAGCAGTTCGCCGAAGATGCAGTCCGAAGTCTAACACACGTTTATGATGGGATTTTAGGGGCAGATATCATCCTTGAGGATGAGACGAAGATGGGGATAGATAAGGCGGCTGAGATCAGCCTGTTTGTCAACAAGGATCGCCTTGTTGTGAAGGAACGGACTGACGAATTCAAAAAATCAATCGCCGGTTGCGTGGATAAACTTGAGCGAATGCTGGTCAAGTACAAACAAAAACGCCACGATAACCGCCATCACCCGCAGAAACCGGAATCGCAGATCGGAACGTTGTATTGAGCATTGATGAACGCCAAGCATTCGCTGGGCTAACTGGTAAATCAGAACGGAGGGTTGCAATCGGCAGTCCTCCGTTCGTTGTGTTCAGCCCCCGCCCCACGCACATTCCCGCCAGCTTCGATAACTTGCGCCCCGCTCTGTTCCCCTGCCTAATCCAAACCAAATTGCAATGGCTGTTTTTGAGAATACCCAAGAAATCCGCAAGGAGAGCATCACCGTTGGGTTCCTTGCCGATGAGTGCCGCGAACGGTTTGCGCTGACCCCGTTGAACGAAGGGGTGGGACGGGAGAAATTGATCACCGACAAAAACCTGCACCGCCCTCAGCTGGCACTGACTGGCTACACTAAACTCTTCAGCTACCACCGGGTGCAGGTGATTGGCAACACCGAGTTCTACTACCTGAAAAGTTTGCCGATGGAGCGAAGAATCGAAGCGTTCCGAACGGTGCTGATGTTCGATGTCCCCTGCTTGATCCTAACTTCAGGAAACGGCCTAGAGCCTGAGCTGCTTCAGATTGCCACCGAGCGTGGAGTTCCCGTTTTCACTACCCCGCACGAAACCACAAAAGCCGTCTATTTTCTCGGCGATTTTCTGGACGATCAATTCAGTGCGTATGCTCCAATCCACGGCGCGTTTGTGGATGTGTACGGTGCTGGAATCCTGTTCGTTGGGCGTTCGGGAATTGGCAAAAGTGAGATAGCGCTAGACCTTGTGGAGCGCGGCCACCGCCTTGTTGCCGACGACGTTGTGATGGTCACGCGGAAGGGGGAGGGGATACTGATGGGGGCAGGAACAACCTTGACACAGCACTTCATGGAGGTGCGAGGTTTGGGGCTGATTGATATCCGCCAGATGTTCGGCATTCGCGCAATTCGCTTCCAGAAACGTGTGGAGCTGATTGTGAAATTGGAAGAGTGGGACCCCGCAACGGAGTACACCCGCACCGGGCTTGATGACGATGAAACCTCACTGTTGGGGGTAGAGCTTCCGTTGGTTCGATTGCCAATTTTCTCTGGCAAAAACATCACCGTCATTGCCGAGGTGATTGCGCTGAATTATCTGTTGAAGCATTACGGCTACAATCCAGCCAAAGTGTTTGCCGAAAAACTACATGAAGCAATCGCCAAAAAATCATCGGGGAAAGGGAGGACAGGTGACAGATCTATTCCCTATTTCGAACATGATTTTGAGTGATACTTGAAGTGTGAGCTTTAGGTAAACTCGATTAAAGATTACAGTTTCGTGATTTTTCGTTCTGGGGGATGCTTCGCAGAAGAATGGCTGTATATTTGCGAACCTTTTCAAGTACGCTGCGCTTCTGCAGGTGGCTCAAGCCGTTGGGCGCAGTCCTCTGTACCGTCCGTTCCTTTCAACCGTTGGCGTTCTTCCTGTTGGCCAACAGAGACCTTCGGAGTTCCGAATGTACGCACTTCAATTTGCACGCCGTTTCTCCCACGCCCTTGTTTGGGGGACCATCGTTGCGGCGGTGGTGTTGGCCATCATTGGCTAACGGCAAGTATCCGTTCAATCTCCACATACCAACTATTCTGGCGGCGGATTCCTCTGTTTGGAAATCGCCTTTTTGCCGTTGATTACCTCCGTAATTCATCATCAATTCACACCACAACCACAGCATTCCCAACCGCGTAACGTCTGCTATCCTTGCGAGTGTCTCCGGCTGAATTCACTGGCCTTTCTCGGTAGAGTATCTATCTCCAAGGAGTCTCTCCATCATGTCCCTTGCGCTTGGCCTGTTTGGCGACCAACCGATTTCCGTTGATAGGACTGCCAAGCGTGGTGGTGTTCGCACCCATGTATCACAACATGGGAAACAGCGGCAGAAGATGGAGCGCAGTGTTGTATCTTCGGCGGCCATGATGCCGGAGACCAACACAGCAACCGAAGAAACAACCGATGTGGGGAACACCCTGATGCTGCGCGTGCAGCAAGGGGATACCAAAGCGGTTGCAAAACTGGTGGAACTGTACAACAACCGCTTGTTCAATTTTTTGTACAGGATTTTGGGAGATACGGAGGGAACCCAAGATGTTGTTCAGGAAACGTGGCTGTCGCTGTACGAACGTCGGCAAAGCTATCAGCCAACCTTCCGTTTCTCCACATGGCTGTTCACTATTGGCCGGCGAAAGGCACTAAGCGAACTTCGCCGCCGCAGTGTCCGCTCCATCGTCCGCTCCATGACCCGCTGGGATGGCGACCGCGACCTTGACGATTTTGCCGCACCCCAGCGAACCTTCACCGACCCCGAAGCGGCCACCGATGGAACCATTTTGCGCGCAATGGTGGAACAAGCCCTAAGCCGCATTACCCCCAATCAACGGGAGATTGTGATGCTGCGTGATATTGAAGGACTGGAGAACGAGGAGATTGCCGAAGTGCTGGGGTGGAATCTGAAACCTGGGGCTATCCGCAAACGGGTGTTCGATGCCCGCGAGGCTTTCCGCAAAGCAATGATTGCCCTGGGCTACCGAGAAGAGTAAGCAGAAACCCAGCCCGCCATGCTTTTGTGGGCATGAAAAAAACACAACGAAGCTGCCGAAAGAAATGGAGTTCGCAGCCACGCTACAGCAACCGCAGAGCTATTGATTATGAACAATCTACCAGATACACCAAATGGCTGGGATCAGTATCACAACATGCTGAACAGCATCCCGCCGGTAGCCCCCCCATCGGATATGGGATTCCGCATTGCAAACGCAGTGGAGACCGCCGGAAAGAAAGGGAAGGGAATGTTTGGACTTTCCTGGAAAACAGCATCAGGAATGGCCGCTCTTGCTGCGGTTGCCGCTCTCTGCTTCTTCCTTTTTGGCCCAACTGACCACAATGTTGTTGCCCCGGTGAAGGGAACCGCCACCGTGGAGCGTGCCGCAAAAAAATCGGTACGGAGTAAAGCCGTTCCACCAGCCGACACCTCACTTTTCCCATCCGAGGTTCCTGCCGTGCAAATCCCAAACCCACCCGACAACCTTGGCTATCCAGCCGATACGTTCACTATCCCAACGCCAACAACGCAGCATCAGCCCACAACGGGGCCGGGAAGAAGAAAGTAGCAACCGGGGGAGGGGTGGGCGTTGCGCCCCATTGTCTGGAGCAATGGGGCAATGCTTGAAATCGGGATAGATATCATCCATGCCCAACACACGCATCACCTTCTTGCCAGCGGTGGCTTCTGGTTCACCCTCACCTCGTTCTTGGTTCCTTCCTCTGCTTCTTGTTGCCACAGCGTTTGCCCAATGGCTCTGTTGGGAATCGTTCATCACCGGGCTTGATTCAGGAAATTATTGGCTTGGGGTCAGCGATTACTCTATCGCCGCCGAACGCCCACACGCCCCTGGCTACCCAGCATTTATTCTGCTTTGCCGTGCCTCGGTTTGGCTGGTTGGCGACCGCCACCACGGGATGCTTCTTGTTATCACACTGCTGTCGTCCGGGGCTGTTTGGGCTTGCTACCGGCTGGCAAGAACGTTGTTCGGCGAACCAGCTGCTTGCGTGGCCGCGCTGCTTCTTGCTTGCAATCCGCTTTTCTTGCTGTACGGTATCACCACCGAGAATTACGCCTTCGACGCGCTCTGCTCCTCACTGCTGATATTGCTTGCGCTTGGCAAACCAGATAGAATGTTGCTCTATCTGGGAATTGCTGCCGGGGCCGCCACGGGGTTCAGAGGGACATCGCTTCTGCTGCTTGCCCCTGCGCTTGGGTTTCTGTTGTGGGATCGCTGGCGCAATCGCCAACTCACCATCCGCGCCATCACCTACCTAATTTTGGGATTGCTGGTTGGCCTATGCTGTTGGCTCCCCTGGGTAATTGCGGAGGAGGGTGGGGCGTTGGCGTATCTCCGCTTGGCCACCAATCTTTCAACCAGTAGCGCCGGAACGTTTGTTGGAAATTTGGCAGGCTTTGCGATTGCCAGCGTTTGGGGATTGAACATTGCGTGGGTCTATCTGGCATTCCGTTGGAAATCCTTCGCCCGGTTTCGTCACCTCACCTTTCGGCAATCCCTGTTCTGTTGGTGGATTACTCCAAGCACTCTCTTCTTCGCGTTTGTGATCTACGCTAAAGGGTATTTTCTTCTAATCCTTCCCGCCTGCTGCATGGTGCTGGCATGGCTGGCCATCCGCGAGCCAAGCCGGTGGCGTAGAACGAGTGTGATTGTTGGGATGATCGCCACAAATCTTTCCATCTTCTTCCTGTTCCCGTACCACACGCCGCCATATTTCACCGCGCTTGCGCCGCAGAATCGGACGGTGGAGCAACGCGCTGAATCGGTGGTTAGCCGAGGGTTTTCGGTGCTGCTCCCCACGTTTTCCCGTGTGCGGGCCAACGATAGGTTTGTGGAAGTTGGTTTGGAAATGATTGATGCAGCAACGTGGGGAAGGGAAGACTCAACGTTGGTGGTTCTGGATCCCGCAGCCCAGATGTTGCTTGTTGGGCGGGTCGTGCAGGCGTATCGTCCCCGGTTGCGGCTTGCTGTGCCCAGCACCTTCCACCGCAGCTTGGTGGTGTACTTGCATGGTCTGGATTGGGAGGAACGGAACGGCAACCGCGCAGCGTTCAACGGCCAGCAACTGGTGGTGCTGACGCGAACGGAGCTGGCTGGCAAGTATCTGGAAATTGGCGGCGAACTGCTGCAAACAAAAGCCCCGTTCGCCCTGCTGAAATTCAGCCGCGAACGGGGCCAGTTGTTGCGCCAGCGGATTGACCAGTTGTTTGCCCGCTAAAACAGATCAGGGAGCATATCTGGGGAATCCGCAGTTTGGGTTGGTTAGGCGGCTTGTTCCGCCGTTGCTTCCTTCAGCGTAAAAGCGCGGCCGTGCCAGGAATCGCTTGCAGCAATTTCCCAGTTCTCCGCAAGTTCACCCAGGCGTTGGATGGAGTTGTTGAACACCACGGTTCCGGCATCCACTTCCCCCCGGGCGGCCAGCGTGGCGAACTGCTGTCGGCTGGTTCCTTGAATCCCTTCGGCGTTGCGGTACAACACTTCCGGGCCATCAAGCCACCCTACTTCAACCTTGTTTTCCAACTCCTTCATGAAGCGGGTTAGCGCGTCAATAGAGCAGCCGCTGGGGGGAAGTTTTGATTCATCAACCCCCACCAGCAGAAACTGGCCGTAGCGAATCTGGTAGCCAACAATAGGGTCCTCCTTGTGAACAGTCCATTGGCCCAGAAAGGCTTCAATGGTTGGGATTGCTGTTGCAAGCTGATCGCTGCTGAGTTGTTGGTCGGCAGAAAAGATAAACAGTCGGCTTTCCGGCGGAAGTGCCTGGAACGGAATCAGCGACATTCTAACCTCGGTTTGTAGTTCGTTGTTCTGTTGGATTACGCCAACATACTATCCAGCGGCGTGTATTCCAGCCCGAACGCATCGGCAACGCCTTTGTAGGTCACTTTGCCATCAATCACATTCAAGCCCAATTTCAGCCCTGGGTTGACGCGGAATGCTTCTTGGTAGCCCAAATCGGCAAGCTGAAGCATGTAGGGGAGCGTGGCATTGGTAAGCCCAATGGTGGAGGTGAACGGAACCGCGCCGGGCATATTCGCCACGCAGTAATGGATCACTCCATCAACAACGTAGGTTGGTTCGGCGTGGGTGGTGGCGCGTGTGGTCTCCACGCATCCCCCTTGATCCACCGCAACGTCAACAATCACCGAGCCTTCGCGCATGGTGTGAAGCATATCGCGGGTGACAAGGTAGGGGGCTTTTGCGCCGGGGATTAGCACCGCGCCAATCACCAAATCAGCACTTTTCACCGCCTCGCGGATTGATTCCGGGGTGGACATGCGGGTTTCCACATTCTTCGGCATCACATCATCAAGGTAGCGCAAGCGGTTCAGATCCTTGTCGAAAATGATGACACGGGCACCGAAGCCAGCCGCAATTTTTGCAGCGTTGGTTCCCACCACACCGCCGCCAAGCACCAGCACATCGGCAGGTCGGGTTCCGGGAATGCCACCCAACAACACACCACGGCCTCCCATCGTTTTCTCCAGATATTTTGCCCCTTCTTGCGGGGCCATCCGGCCAGCAACTTCGGACATCGGGACCAGCAGTGGCAACGAGCCATCGCGGGCCTCCACCGTCTCGTAAGCAATGGCGATTGACTTGCTGCGGATAATCGCATCGGTCAGTTCGCGGCTGGCAGCAAAGTGGAAGTAGGTGAACAGCACTTGCCCTTCGCGGATCAGGTTGTACTCCGGCGCGATTGGCTCTTTCACTTTCACGATCATATCCGCCTGGCCGTACACTTCGTCAATCGTTGGGACGATTGTTGCGCCGGCACGGATGTAGGCTTCATCTTGGAAGCCTGAGTTAATGCCAGCATGGGTTTCAACAAGCACTGTGTGGCCGTTGTTCACTAACAGTTCAACACCGGAAGGGACTGCGCCAACCCGGTTCTCGTTCGGTTTGATCTCGCGTGGGACGCCGATTATCATGCTACGTTTTCGGTTTGTGTGGATGTGGTTTATGAGTTCAATGCAGAGAGGGAAAGAGGTCATCGTGAAGTGGAACTCCCCCGTGGCATGAACACCACAGGGGAGCCAAGTCGGGCGTTAGTTTGCGGCTGCGTCAACGGCGCAGTGGGTGTTGAAGGTGTCGGCAAGATGCTCGGCAAGCATCTGGGCCGAACGCCCTTCAATCTGGTGGCGTGGGATCATGTGGATCACTTTGCCATCGCGCAGAAGAGCAATTTGTGGGGAGGATGGGGGGTAGCCCAAGAAGTAGCTGCGGGCGCGGTCAGCTGCCTCGCGATCCATGCCAGCAAACACCGTAACAACGTGATCGGGCTGCACCGTGTGTTGCAACGCAAGCAGCAATCCCGGGCGCGCGCTTCCGGCGGCGCAACCGCACACGGAGTTCACAAAAACAAGGGTAGTCCCGGGTTGTGCGATTGCTGCATCAACTTGCTCGGAGGTTGTTAGTTCCTGAACGCCAGCTTGCGTCAGTTCATCGCGCATCGGCTGGACAAGTATCGGATCATACAGCGGTGGAAGTGCCATTGGTCTGCTTCTCCTGGAAAGGAAATGTGGTTAGATATTTTGAAGTATGCTGAAGTGGCGCAAATCTACTGATTACTACGCCGTGGCATGGGTAACAGCTTCATACAGCCGGCGTGCGTAACCGAACGATAATTTGGCCAATGCCCCCTCCGTGCGGTAGATTCCAAGCTGATTCCATGTCGCAACCGTCGCGGCAGGCATTGCCTGCCATGTGTTGGTTGCTTGCTTCCCCAAGACGTTCACCAATCCGCCTTTGTTGTCGGAAATAGCTGTGTGGAACGTCACGTCACAATCTTCTTCTCCCTATCTTGTTTGCCATGAGCGAGCAGCCAGAAACAACCACACAACCGGGCGACCTGCCCCCGACCAGCCAAGCTGCCAACCAGCCCGTGCCGTCGCGCAAATCCAAAAGTGCGTTGGCCGTGAAATCCGATTTCCGCAACCCGCAGTATTACATCAACCGCGAACTAAGCTGGATTGATTTCAACGAGCGGGTGCTGGAGGAAGCCGAAGACCCCACCAACCCACTACTGGAACGGCTGAAGTTCTTGGTGATCTTCGGCACCAACCTTGATGAATTTTTTATGATTCGCGTCTCGGGGCTGATGGAGCAGCTTTCCGGCGGCGTGGTGGAGCTTGCCCCCGATGGCTTCACGCCACAGGAGCAACTGCGGGCAATCAACGAGCGATTGCGCCCGCTGATGGAACGCCACGGACGGCATTTGGTGGAGCAGATCATGCCAAAATTGGCGCGTAAAGGGATTGTGATCCACCCCTTCCGCTCACTTTCCGAAGCAGAGCAAGCACGGCTGCATAATTATTTCTGGCAGGAAGCCTTGCCAGTTCTGACCCCGCTTGCCATTGATCCTGGCCATCCATTCCCCCATGTTCTGAACCGCACGCTGAACCTTGCCTTTGTTGTCCGCGACCCGCGCAAGCATGTCCATGAGCAGGAATTTCACTTTGCCGTTGTGCAGGTTCCGACGGTGCTGGGGCGGTTCATTAAGGTCTATGCCGAGAAGTCGGGCGATCATTTTGTGCTGCTGGAAGAGGTAATCGCTGCCTACGCTTCGGCGCTCTTCCCGGGGCTTGATGTGAAATCCAGCTACACCTTCCGTGTGCTGCGCGATGCCGATATTGAAGTGACCGAGGACGAAGCCGAGGACCTTCTGACGATGATGGAGGAACAAGTTCGCCGCCGGAAATGGGGCGAAGCTGTCCGGCTTGATGTCTCCTCGAATATGCCGCAGTACGTCCGTGATATTCTGATGGAGTCGCTAGAGCTTGAGCCGACCGACGTGTACGAAACCCCCGGCCCGCGCAACCTGACCGATTTCATGGCGCTGTACCGGTTGGACTACCGCGACCTGAAGGATAAGCCGTTCAACAGCTACATGCTGGAGAGCTTCCGCGACGAAGAACGGAGCGTTTTTTCGGTGATCCGAAGCAAGGATATTCTGCTGCATCACCCCTACGACAGCTTCACCAACGTTGCCGATTTTATCAAGGCCGCCGCACGCGATCCCAAAGTGTTGGCAATCAAGCAGACGCTGTACCGCGCCGGCGGCGATTCGCCGATTGTGCAATCGCTGATTGAAGCCGCCGAAAATGGGAAGCAGGTCACGGCACTGGTGGAACTGAAAGCCCGCTTCGATGAAGAGAACAACATCGTCTGGGCAAAGCGATTGGAGCAAGCCGGGGTGCATGTGGTCTATGGGCTGATTGGGCTGAAAACCCATTGCAAAATTGCCATGATTGTCCGCCGCGACGACACCGGCCTTCCCCGAATCTACATGCACCTGGGGACTGGAAACTACAACACCGTTACCTCGCGGCTGTACACCGACGTTGGCCTTATCACCGCCAACCCCGATTTCGGGGCCGATGCCATCAACCTGTTCAACTACCTGACGGGGTACGGCTCCTCCATCGAGTGGCGGAAGCTGATTATGGCCCCGCTAACGTTGCGCCAGCGGCTGTTGGAGTTAATCCACCGCGAAGCCGAACGCCACACCCCCGAACAACCGGGCCACATCATCGCCAAACTGAACGCAATTGTGGATGAGGAGGTGATCCGGGCACTCTACTCAGCCAGCCAACAGGGGGTGAAGATTGATCTGCTGGTTCGTGGCATCTGCTGCCTGCGCCCGGGGCTGGAGGGGGTAAGCGATAACATCAGGGTGGTCTCGGTAGTGGGGCGATTTTTAGAACACAGCCGCATCCTCTATTTCCGCAACGGGGGGGAGGAGGAGTTCTACCTTTCCAGTGCCGACTGGATGCCGCGCAACCTGAACCGCCGTGTTGAGCTGATGTTCCCTGTGGAAGACAGCGATAACCGCACACGACTGAAAGAGATTTTTGAAATCTACTTGAACGACAACGTGAAAGCCCGCGAGCTTGGCTCCGATGGAGTCTATCGCCGGAAGGAGAAGCAGGGAGGGGAAACCAACGCGCAGGAGTATTTTATCACCCAGATTCGGCAATCGGATCCGGCCACCGAAGGCGCGCCCCGGCCAAAACGCTCCAACAAACAGCACGGCAATCTGGTGGGGAAAAAGAACTGATGCCCCAGCAAGCAAACCCAGCCAGAACAGCAGGAAATGATTGGCGTGATTGATGCTGGCGGTATCTCATTGATGTTGGTGAGTGCCCTTGCGGCAACGCTGCTTCCGTTTAGTTCGGAAGCCGCGCTGTTTGCGGCGGTGCGTGCGGGAATGAACCCGACCGAAGCACTACTCTGGGCCTCGGTCGGCAACTGCATCGGCGTTACCCTGAACTACGCCCTGGGGCGTTGGGGAAGGGAGCAAGTAGTGGAGCGAAAGCTGCAAGGGAAATGGGCGCAACGCACACTGCAATGGATGGAACGCCACGGCTGGCCAACGCTTCTGCTGTCATGGCTTCCGTTTGTTGGCGACCCACTGACGCTAGTGGCGGGGCTCGCTAAAATTCCATTCCCCCTGTTCGCATTGCTTGCCTACGGCACACGAATCGCCCGCTACTGGGTGCTGCTGTTTTTTGTGGGAGGGTGAAATGGGGGGGGAGCAGGCTGCGGGAAATCGCTTCGTCGAAGACTCCTTGCGATGACAACCGTTTGTACAGTCTCTCTTCCCATCGTCCCGAATCATTCGGGGCGATGACGAGCGATGACAAACCCCACTGACCACTGACTACTGACTACTGACCACTGACCACTGACCACTGACCACTGACCACTGACCACTGACTACTGACCACTAACAACCAACCCAATCCATGAAACTGATTAGCTACCGTTCCAACACCAACAATCGCCACGATGCTGCCGAGCATCTGGGGGCATACTCCGATGGCCAAGTGCTCGATTTTTCGGCGGCGGCCCGCGCCTATGCCGATTCCCACGCCGAGCTGTCGGTTCCCATGTTCGACTCCATCCTATCGCTGCTTCGTGCTGGCGATGAAGGGATGGCCAACGCCCGCGCTGTGTTGCAATGGGCTTCGGCCAGCCGCGACGTGTTGAGTTGCTGGAAGCCGCTGGATGAAGTCCAACTGCTTTCCCCTGTGCCCCACCCAACCTCCATGCGCGACGGCTACGCCTTCCGCCAACACGTCGAGGCGGCGCGCCGCAACCGTGGGGTGGAGATGATTCCGGAGTTCGACCTGTTCCCGATTTTCTACTTCACCAACCACAACGCCGTCACTGGCCCGGGCGATGTCCAAGTCCAAGAACTTCACATGCAGCGGCTGGATTTTGAGCTTGAGGCGGCGATTGTTATCGGGAAGGAAGGGAGGAATATCCGTGCCGAGGAAGCTGATCAGTATATCGCCGGATACATGGTGATGAACGATTGGTCCGCACGCTGGCTGCAGATGGAGGAAATGAAGTTGAGCCTTGGCCCGGCAAAGGGGAAGGACTTCGCCACCTCGCTTGGCCCGTGGCTTGTCACCAACGATGAGCTTGCCGAACGCTGCATCCCGGGCCAAGAAGGGGAACGCTACGATCTGACGATGGTGACGCGCGTAAACGGAACCGAGGTCTCGCGTGGGAACCTGAAGGATATGACCTGGACGTTCGCCCAGATTGTGGAGCGTGCAAGCTACGGCGTAACCCTTCTACCGGGGGATGTGATCGGTTCCGGAACCGTTGGCACTGGCTGCTTTTTGGAGCTGAACGGATCCAAAGTGTTCGATAATTGGTGGCTTCAGGATGGCGACGTTGTGGAATGCGAGATTGACCTTCTTGGAACCCTCAGCAACACCCTCCGCAAAGTTGACGACCGCGGAATCCAGCTTGTGAAGGATAGTGCTAACGTGGGATAACGAGTGATATTCCCCCGAAAAAGTGGATAGGGAGTTAGGAGGGTGAGGCGTGGCGGCGTTCGAACTCGGCTGGTGTTTCGTAGCCAAGCGTTGAATGCCGCCGCCGTTGGTTGTAAAAGACCTCAATGT
>JADZEY010000062.1 GCA_020850315.1 Armatimonadota bacterium
ACATTGAGGTCTTTTACAACCAACGGCGGCGGCATTCAACGCTTGGCTACGAAACACCAGCCGAGTTCGAACGCCGCCACGCCTCACCCTCCTAACTCCCTATCCACTTTTTCGGGGGAATATCAAAATAGTAGCATCACCCGCTTGGGAGAGGGCCGGGGTGAGGGCCGGCAGCTTCGAGAGGGTGAGGGCAGGCAGCGAATGCGAGTGCCTTTGACCATATCCAGCTTGGCTTTGCGTAAGGTGAGTGAGTTAGTGAAGAGGGTATTCTTCATTCGGCATTCTCCAACATTCGGCATTTCCCGCGATGAGTAACGATCCCCCTACGGCAAGCAACAACGTTGTCCAGTCAATCGCTGTTTTGCGGGTGGATGCTGGCGGAGCAATCGCAGAGCGTACCGAGCGCGAGGTTGTGCTGCTGACGTGGGTGGCCGAAGGGAGTTGGGGGGTGCGGGATTCGTTCAACAACGGGGCAACCGTCTTCCCGGGCGACCTGCTTCGGGTGACGGCTGGCACAGGGCTTACCATCACGGAGCAGAACCCATCGGCAACCGAGCCGGCGCGCATCGTGCAACTGCGATTGCGGCCCAATCAGCAGGGGTTGATCCCAGGGTATGAAGTTCGCAATTTCTTCCCGGAGGAAATGGAGTTGGAGCCGCTGCTGATTGCCTCCGAAAATCTGCAAGGGGGCGTGGTGAACGCCTGTGCTTCGGTTCAGATGTTCGCTGTTCTTATCACCCCTGCCCATTCCCACCAGCTTGCTGCCGATTCTGTGCCGCAGATTATTGTTCCGGCGGAAGGGGAGGTTGTTGTGGATGGAATCAAAACCCAGACCGCAGTAACGATACCGGCTGGGAAGCAATCGTTGATTGAATCACTGTTGGGGGGCGTGGTGGTTCTAATAATCAGGTGAAGGGATTCCACCAGATGGATGGAATCCCCGCACGGACAGGCCGGGGTGTTCTCACATCCCCGCTTTCACATCGCCCTTCTCACATCCCCATTTTCACTTCCACAAGGCAGTTCGGCACTTGGATTGTGATGATGCGGCGGCTCCGATCCACGCTCATTTGTTGCACCTGCTCGGGGCGGTGTTCTTGTGCGTCGGGGTTGTCGGTGAAATCCATCAGCACCAGCCAATCCTGTTCGGTTAGCTGCACCGTAGAGCAATCCCCTTCCTGCATGATTGGATAAAACTGAAGTACACGGTTCAGCAAGTTTAGCCCTTGCTTCATGTGGAGCGTTGGTTCCATATGTGAGTATGATAAATGGTTGTTGTGTTGTTAAGCGGGAGAAAACTTGTTGGAAAACAGCGACTATCTGGAGAGCGAGAGCTCCTCCCCACCTTCTTCACCTTCCGGTAGCTGATCGGCGATGTAGCCGCTGCGGGTTGGTATTGGGCGCAGCCACGTAACCAACGGGCGGGGCGCGGCCACCGGCAGCAAAGGTGGGGGAACGGGAAGGCGGAAAACCGGAAGCTGAAACTGCGTTGTGATGTTGTTGGCGGCCACCCCAACCCCAACGGTTGCGGTGAACTTGCTGCGTGGCGGAAGTGCCAGCGGCTGCCACAACACGGTGTCGTCCCAGCGCAGCCCGGCCACCGCATCAAGGCGTTGCTGAAGCAGGGTGGGGTTAATCCTATCAATCACCGTCACCCCGGGTTGCCGGAGTGTGTCGGCAAACAGCAGCATCCGCGCAGGGCTTCCGCTGTGGACGTACACGATGGTTCCCGAGGGCGTTGTCGGGAAAATTTTCGCGCCGGTCTCGTTGCTAATCCGCACGCATCCGTGCGAGGAACGCCGCCGTCCCAAAAAACGGTAGTACGACCGTCCGTCAAGCCCATGGAATCCTATCCCACCATTGAACGGCATCCAGTAGTTTAGATAGACCTCGAACTGCTTGGAGAAATGCCGTTTTGATTTCCATTGCACCGTAAAAATTCCTTCCCGCGTTGCAATCCCATCTTGGATTGCTGGATTTCCGGTAGAGCACAAGTACCGCTCCACCCGCCCGCTACGGAACCGTTGGTAGATTGCTTGCTGATCCAATCGAACCTCCAAAAATATGCTGTCCATCACATACAGCGTGTCGCGCAGCAAGCCGAAGGATGGGCCAAATGGCGGAAGAGCGGAATCGGCGAACTGGCGGCTGTTGGCTTGCATCGGCAATGTGGCTGGCAACGCAAAAAGCAGAGCAAACAACAACACGAATCCGGGCAGATAACGGAGTCGGTGCATCCTGTTCACAATAGGCATCGTTTGTCGGAAGGTGTTCATCGTGAGGGCAAACATACAAACAGAGCGCGGCCCAGAGTGCTGCCATCTGTTGCATCGGCAGCGCGTGGCCACCGCAATGGCGCGGGGGAGGATCAACTCACCTTACGCAGAATTTGGATAGTGCAGACTTGTTCGTTCACTGGCTTGCTTCGACAAGCTCGGCATGAGCGGAGGGTGATGTCCGGTGGAACAGCGAAGCATCGAAATCCCTTTTTGGCTTTGGCTCCCTCTCCCGTCCGACCAATGGAGTGAAAATAGTAGCATCACCCGCTTGGGAGAGGGCCGGGGTGAGGGCTGGCAGCGAATGCGAGTGCCTTCGACCATATCCAGCTTGGCTTTGCGCAAGGTGAGTTATGAACTATCAGAACCGAACCATTATTGACCTAACCCACACGCTTACGCCGGCCATCCCGATTTGGCCCGGCGACCCTGCCGTGGCGATTGAGCAGGCGGCGGGCGTTGCAACGGATGGATATTTGCTTCATCGGCTTCAGCTTGGCGAGGCCAGCGGGACGCACTTTGCTTGCAGTGCCCACTTTGCCCAGCACGGGCGCAGGATGGATGAAGTTCCAGCGGCGCACCTTATCCTCCCAGCTGTTTGCATTGATGTTCGTGAGCAGGTTGCCGCGAATCCAGAGTTCGTGGTGGGGGTGAACGATATTCAGGAGTGGGAGGGGGTGCATGGCCAGATACCAGCGGGATCGGCGGTGCTGCTTTGCACCGGGTGGGATCGCTACTGGGATTTCCCTGAACGCTACCTTGCAACCCGAACGCCCGGCTATGCTGTGGCTGCGGCCCGGATGCTTGCGCAGCAGCGGGGTGTTCTTGGATTGGGGATTGACACTCACGGAATTGATCCCGGCACCGACCTCAGCTTCAGCACCAACCGCTACTGGCTGCAAGGGGAGCGGTTCCATTTGGAGAATCTGACCAACTTGGGGCTGGTTCCACCAACCGGATGCTTGCTGTTTATTGGTGCGTTGAAGATTGCGGGGGGCGCGGGAAGCCCGGCACGGGTGGTGGCAGTGTGTGGGGAGGGGGAAGAGTGAGCCAGAAAAAAATGCCGCTTCGGTGTTTCCCGAGGCGGCATTGCAATCTTGGCAAACCGTGCGTGGCTGCGTGTGTGGCCGTGCTACGATTCACTGAGTTTTTTTACTGAACTTCTGCATCCTTATCCACCACAAACACCTTCAGGGTGGCGGTGACGTTGGTGTGCATTTTCACTGGAACATCGAACATTCCAAGCTGCTTGATTGGCTCCTCCAGTTGGATCGTGCGGCGGTCAACCGTGTGTCCCTGGCGGCCAAGCTCCTCGGCAATCATGATGCCGGTGACAGAGCCGAACAAACGGTCGCCTTCCCCCACCCGCATTGCGATGGTGATCGAGACGGACTCCAGACGTTCGGCTTGCGTGCGTGCTTCGGCTTCCAGTTTTGCCTGTTGTGCGTCGTAGCGCTTCTTCTCCGACTCGATGGCGCGCATGGCACCTGGCGTGGCGCGGTAAGCAATCTGGCGTGGGATCAGGAAGTTGCGGGCAAAGCCATTTTTCACTTCCACTAACTCCCCGATAGTCCCCAGATTCTCATAGTTCTGACGAAGTATGACTTTCATATCTGTTTCACTGCGTAGTTGATAGTTGCGTAGTAACGGATGGAGGGAAGGCTTGCTGAAGCTGTTGATTGCTTCCCACTCTAGTGCTTCCCACCATGGTGTCGTTCTTATTGCCCCCGTTCGGGAGCACCGTTGATGCTGTTGCTGCGTGGCGTGAACGGTTCCTCGTAGTCGGCTTCGAAGACGCTAAATTCTTCTTCGCTGTCGTCGTATTCGCTTCCGTCGCCGGTATCGCTAACGCGGCGTTTGTTCAGGAACTGAATCCGCCGCGCTTTGATCTCCACGGTTGAGCGTGTTCCCCCTTCTTCGCTGGTCCAGGTGCGGCTTTGCAGTTCCCCTTCCACCAGCACCGCACTTCCTTTGCGGAGCTTATCAGCACAGCTTTCGGCAAGCCGGTTCCAAGCAACAATGCCAACGTAGCAGACATCTTCCTGCCATTGGTTATCGCCGCTGCGGAATTTGCGGTTGCTGGCTATCGAGAAGTTCGCCACCGGTGTGCCGTTGCGTGTGTGGCGGATTACTGGGTCTTTTGTGAGGTTGCCAGCAATCAGCACCGAGTTCAGTTCAGGCATTCTCATGTCAGCCATACAGCGTAATCTCCTTGCTCTTCAAGTCTTCGTGCATCAATTCGGGATTGAACGATTATTCCAGCGCGGCGATTGTGCCGCAAGGATCAACGAGCAGCGGGGCAAAGATAGGAAGTTTATTGCCAGGCCGCTTCGTTGTTTCTGCGATCTGTTGTTTAATCCTCGTCGTCCACATCATTGCTGGCTGCTGCGGCTTCTTCGGCAGCGCGTGCTGCGGCTTCGGCTGCTGCTGCTGCTGCGTGTTTCTCTTTGGCTTCTTCGCGCCGCTTCAAATCGCGCTCGCTAAACTGCAAGATCAAATGGCGCATGACGTTCTCCTCAATGTGGAAGAATCGCTCCAGATGATGCACCATATCCCCCGGTGCCTCAACGGTAAACTGGATGTAGTAGCCGTTGTTTTTTTTGTCAATGGGGTAGGCCAAACGGCGGCGACCCCAGACGTCAGTGCTTTTGATTGTGCCACCGTGGCGCGCTATCATCTCCACGGTTTGGTCCACATACGGCTTCACTTGGTCATCTTCCAAGATGCCGTTGTAGATCACGGTGATTTCATAATGGTTGTTGTTCACCTGTTGCTCCTATGGTTAACGTTTTGCTTGTTTCTGCACGATAGCCCAGGCGCATGTTGCTTCTGGGCAGGAGAGGAAAATAGATGCTGACCGAATTCATTCTTGTGTCCGATTTCCAACTTCCCCGCTATCGCTTCTGCCCTGCACGTTGTTGTGCAAGATCATTGCCCGCTCGGTTCCTTCGATCACCCAGTCCAGCATTGCGTCGCGAGCTTGAAGGAGCATCTGCTGCACCGCCGGCTGTTGTTCGGCAGGGAAGGGGGATAGGACGTAATCGGCCATCTGCCCGGGTCTAAAATCCCTTCCAATGCCGCATCGTAGCCGTGGGAAGTTGCGGGTTCCCAAATGGTAGATAAGCGACTCCAACCCGTTATGCCCCCCCGATGATCCCGATGATTTTATCTGGATCTTCCCAACTGGGAATTGGAATTCATCAACAACTACCAGAAGGTCGGCTGGGGTTCGGCGGTAGCGTTCCAGCAGTTGTGTGGCTGCTTCGCCGCTATTGTTCATGTAGGTTGTTGGTTTGGCCAGCAAGCACTGCTGGCCCCGCCAAACGCCTATCGCTTCCCAGTAGTCACCACGCCCCGGTTGTAGCTCCACGCCTATCTGTTGGGCCACCGCATCCAGTGCCATCCACCCGATGTTGTGCCGTGTGGCGGCGTAGCGGCTGCCGGGGTTGCCAAGCCCCAGCAGGATGCGTGTTGGTGAAGCGTGCGGAGTGGGCATCGTTCAAGAATGACGACCAACAAATCTGCGTTATGCTTTCTCTTTCCCTTTTGCGATTACTTCTGGTTCGGTTGATCCGGAAGCCGCGTCGGATTCGGTGCGTGGTGCGGCAATGGCAACCACCGCAACATCGCCGTGGGTAAGTATCTGCCCTTTCTCCAGCGTCAGATCGCTGACGTGGATAGATTCACCAATACCAAGATTGCTGATGTCAACATTGATGTGGTCGGGCAGGTCTTGTGGTAGGCACTCAATTTCAATCTTGTGAAGCAGAGCTTCCACAATGCCACCGTCGCGCTGGCCAATGGCTTGGCCAACAAGGTTCACGGGCACTTCAACCGCGATTGCTTCATCGGCGGAAACGCCTTGGAGATCGAAGTGTACCGGGCGGTCGGTGATGGGATCGAAGGAGATGTCTTTCAGGATGCAGGTTTTCTCAACGCCGTCGTCAAGACGCATCCGTACAAGGTGCGATTCGCTGGTGCGGATCAGTGGGCGCAGCGCAAGCTCGTGCGCGGCAACTGGGATTGGCTCTTCGCCATGGAAGTAAAAAATGCCTGGAACAACGCTTTTGCGGCGCATTGCGCGTGCGGCACTTCGCCCGGGCTGGCGCCGCTGGGCTTGCAGAAGGATTTCGTTCATGCTTCGGTTCCTTGATGTTTGGTTTGGTCAAGTACGTGATTACTGAACGAACAGGGGGGAATGATTCCTTCCATCGGTTCTAAGCAGTGCGTTCACTGCCCCCCCGACTCACAAGCAATCATCAACAGCGTGGCCGCTGCTTGCCCCTGTTCTAATCAATGTCAAATAGCTTGGAGATGGATTGATCTTCGTGGGTCCGGATGATTGCTTCGGCAAACAGCTTGGCAGCGGACTTCACGACGATTTTTGAAGACCCCTGCTGCAACGGCAGGGTGTCGGTCACGATCAATTGTTCTAACGGTGCGTCTTCTATCAGCTCGTAGGCTTTCCCGCTTAGCACCGGGTGGGTACAAGCCCCATAAATTTTCTTTGCGCCAAATTCCTTCAGTGCGTGAACCGCATTGGTGAACGTGCCGCCGGTATCAATCATATCATCCAGAATCAGGATGTTTTTCCCCTCAACTTCCCCCACCACATTCATCACCTCGGCAACGTTTGCGCGGGGGCGGCGTTTGTCAATAAACACCAATCCTGCATGAAGACGCTTGGCGTAAGCACGCGCTAATTTCAGCCCACCAACATCGGGCGAGGCCACAACAAGGTTCGGAATTTCCAGCTTGCGGAAGTGCCGCGCAAAAATTGGCGAAGCGTACAAGTGGTCGAACAGGATGTCAAAAAATCCTTGAATTTGCGGAGCGTGCAAGTCCATTGTGATAACACGGTCGGCCCCGGCTTCGCTGATTAAGTTGGCTACCAATTTTGCGGTGATCGCCACCCGTGGCTGATCCTTGCGGTCCTGCCGTGCGTAGCCGAAATAGGGGATAACTGCGGTGATGCGTTTTGCCGATGCCCGTTTTGCAGCATCAACCAGCATCAGTAACTCCATCAAATTATCGGCAGGTGGCTGGGTGGATTGCACGATGAACAGATCCTCACCTCGGATGTTCTCATCGTATTTCACCCAAATTTCCCCGTCGGAGAAATTGCGGATTTGAACTTTGCCGAGCGTGGTTCCCGCGGCTTTGGCGATGCGTGCCGCCAGCGGCTGGTTGGACCGTCCGCTAACGATTTTGAATCCGGACATTGAAGAATCTGGTTCGCGTTGACGCGGTTGGGAGATCAATCACTCCGTCGCCACTGAACATTCCCCACTATCACACCGACGGACATTTAAGCAGATTGCTGCCATGATTCGGCACAGTTGAGGCGGAAGGATTCGAACCTTCGAATGGCGGCTCCAAAGGCCGCTGCCTTACCACTTGGCGACGCCTCAATACCACACCCACATAAGGGCGTGTCTCCCAAAAGAGAGCGGCAAATATACACGCCCACAACGACGTGGAAACGTGACGAGGTGCAAAAATTTGCGGTGGCAACGTTTCGCCACAACAGGCCAGCGTGCTTCCCCGAACACGTAGTTGCTGGGTTGGTCGTCATGGGTGGGGCATTTCACAACAGCATATGTTTGCATGATCCAGCCGAACCATATCAGACCTATTCCCCCTTCCAATCATCACCAGCAAGCCAAGCAAAAGCCGGATTGGCGCGAACGCCGCCGCGCACTCCGCTACGTTCCGGCATTGCTCCGGATGGTGTGGCAGACTCATCGTGGCTACACTATCACAATCGTGGCGTTGCGGATTATCCGTGCGTTTGTGCCACTGGCCACGCTGTGGGTTGCCAAGCTGATTATTGATGCTGTGCTGCTGATGACCAAATCTAACAACCCGAACTGGACTCACCTGTGGGAGCTAGTGGCGTTGGAACTTGCGATTGTGGTTCTGGGCGAGCTGCTTGCGCGAGGATCATCGCTAGTGGAAAGTTTGTTGGGCGATTTGTTCAGCAACCACACCAGCGTTCGGCTGATGGAACACGCCGCCACGCTTGATCTGTACCATTTTGAAGACCCCGCATTTTACGACCGGATGGAGCGTGCGCGCCGCCAAACCGTTGGGCGTGTCAGCCTTGTTAGCCAGCTTCTGGGAATGGGGCAGAACAGCATCACGTTGATCTCATTGAGTGCGGCTATCGTCAGCTACAATCCGTGGTTGTTGCTGCTGTTGGCGGTGGCCGTGATCCCCAGCTTTTTGGGGGAGACTCACTTTGCTTCGCTGGAATACTCACTGCTGTATCGTTGGACCCCCGAACGCCGCCAGCTTGATTACCTCCGCTACGTGGGGGCAAGCGACGAAACCGCCAAAGAGGTGCAGATGTTCGGCCTTGCCCCGTGGCTGATTGAACGCTACCGTGCGCTCTCGGATAAGTTCTACGACCAGAACAAACGCCTTTCTGTTCGCAAAGCGTTGGGTGCCTCTGGGCTCTCGTTGTTCGGCACGCTTGGCTACTACGGCGCGTATGTTCTGATTTTGGTGAAGGCTGCCGAGGGACTGCTCACGATTGGCACACTGACGTTTTTGGCATCGTCGTTTGCGCGCAGCCGCGACCTTATCGGCGGGTTGCTGATGGGGTTCAGCGGCATTGTTGAGCAAAGCATGTATCTGAAAGACCTGTTCGAGTTTTTCGAGATTCAGCCGACGATTACTGCGCCAACCAACGCCCCGCCAGTTCCGCAGCCAATCCGTGAAGGGTTCATTTTTCAAGATGTGGGCTTCCGCTATCCCGACAGCGAACGCTGGGCCGTGCGCCATCTAAATTTTGCGCTGCGCCCGGGGGAGCGAATAGCGTTGGTGGGGGAGAATGGAGCCGGCAAAACCACCATCACCAAACTGCTTGCGCGGCTGTACGACCCCACCGAAGGACGCATTCTGCTGGATGGCCGCGACCTGCGGGAGTATGATGTCCCCTCGGTGCGCCGGGCAATCAGCGTCATCTTCCAAGATTTTGTCCGCTACGATTTCCGTTTTGATGAAAACATTGGCGTGGGTGAGATTGATCTGGCCAAGCCTTACTTTGCTCACCCTCACATGATTGCAGATCAGCAATCAGTGGGCGCAGAACGCCTGCCCGGCAACCCGATTTCGGATGCTGCCCGCCAATCCTTGGCCGACACGTTGTTGCCACGATTTGCCAACGGCTACGGTCAGATGTTAGGCAAGCGATTTAAGGATGGCGTGGAGCTTTCCGGCGGCGAATGGCAGAAGGTGGCGTTGGCGCGGTCGTACATGCGCCAGTCGCAAGCGTTGATTTTGGATGAGCCAACCGCCGCCCTGGATGCCCGTGCCGAGTATGAGGTGTTCGTGCGGTTCTCCGAACTGGTGGCTGGGCGGATGGCCATTATCATCTCGCACCGTTTCTCCACCGTTCGCATGGCCGACCGAATCATTGTGCTGCGGGGCGGGGAATTGATAGAGGAAGGTTCACATTCCGAACTGGTGGGGCGCGGCGGGTTGTATGCTGAGTTATTCGAGTTGCAGGCGGAGGGGTATCGGTAGCGTGGTGATTATTTTCGAGTAGAACGCTGGCGGAATTTTTTAACCAACCAACATCCACGATGCTACCAATCAGCCGAATCATCTTGTTCGTTCGCGACCCGGACACGGTCGCCAATTTTTACCAGAAGCACTTCGGGTTACAACTGCTGGAAGGTGCTGAAAAGGGCTGGATAGAGCTTTCCGCAGGTGGCTGTACTCTGGCTTTGCATCGTGCCAATCGCCCAGCCGATAGCATCGGCAGCATAGGTCATTCCCCTACTACTATTGTGTTCGGTGTGCAAGACGTTCATGCAGCAAAAGCATCCTTTGCGGCGAACGGCCTGAAGTTTGGCAAGGTCTATGAAAGCGCAGACTTCGCGTTTGCAAACGCCAAAGACCCAGAGGGGAATCGAATTCAACTATCAAGTAGAGGAATGTGATGCAGGGGAAGAAATCAAGTGTTTGCCGCATTGCATCCACGGCTGATATCCCAGCAATGCACCAGATTCGGATGAGTGTGCGGGAAAATATCCTGAGCAATCCCAGCTCCATCAGCCACGACGACTACCGCGAGATGCTGATGCAACGCGGGCAAGGATGGGTGTGTGAGGTTGGTGGGCAAATTATTGGCTTTACAGTTGTGGATGCCGTCGAACAGAACGTTTGGGCGTTATTCGTTCAGCCAGAGTATGAAGGGCAAGGTGTGGGCAAGATTTTACATGACACCATGTTGGAGTGGTACTTCGGCACCGGGGCCACCTCTATCTGGCTAAGCACCGACCCCGGAACACGAGCCGAGCGATTCTACCAACGTGCTGGATGGAGATTTATAGAGCTACTACCAGATGGGGAAGCACGGTATGAGATGGCACAACGAGCGTGTATCACCAATCAGAAGAACTGCACCGCCCCTATCTGGATAATGATCGCTGGCCCATACAGCAGCGGGGCTGCGTCGGAGGAACAACGGCAAAGCAACTTGGTTGCTCTAAATCAGGCAGCACTTGAGGTGTTCAATAAAGGCCATATCCCGCTGATTGGGGTAAATCTTGCCCTGCCAATTATCCAAGTTGCCGGGGCCGAGCAGTACGACGCTTTGATGATGCCATTATCGCTTGCGTTATCCGAACGGTGCGATGCTGTGCTACGTGTTGGTGGCGCATCAACTGGTGCCGATGCGGAGGTGGAGAGAATTCGGAAGCGTGGTGGGATAGTGTTCCGTTCATTGGAAGAACTGCCACAAGTGAATAAGTCATAGGCTTTTGCTAAGCACAATTCTGAGTAAAAAATTCTTGAACCGTTATCTGCCACCTCCAAATCCTTTAGCGTTGAACCACCATTTGCCAGCATCAACTGCCCTACCATTTGCCCAGCTGCTGTTGGAGCAACTGCCAAGCCTGCGAAAGCAAGGGCAATCGGTTCAGGAAATTGAGCCGTTAGCACACCTTGAGTATGCCGAAGAGCAGATGCTGAAAGAAGCTGCGTTGCGCAAATTTTGGCATCATCACCGCCTCCCCTCTTCCCCGGAAGCTCTTCTCCCTTCCCCAAAACCACGCCACTACCGGACCACAACCAAACGTCGCGTGTTTGCAAAAGGAAGCCGCGTAGTGATCGGGTTCAAAGGGGGAGAGCGGGATGCGGCATTGCCTGTGTCGCTGCTTGAGCCGGAAGCGCACACCGCTATCTACCAACTCATTCTTCAAAAACTCACGTCCCCCCCCTACCGATTGTTGATCCCGCATCTGAATCATCTGATTGTGCGGGGAAGCTATCAGGAGTTCACGGTCATCCTGAGCGTGGATCGCCTACATGCTGAGATTGTCAGGAAACTGAAACTGCTTGGGGAGCATCTGAAAACTGGGGGGCTTTCCGTTGTCTCCGCTTTTGTTCTGCACGACCCAACCCGCAGCGACTACTACCTTGAAACGCATCGCCCCGAAACCGGGGTGAGCTTCAAGAAGCTGTTTGGTCCCGATCGTCTGCGGCTTCAGCTTGGGGATCAACGTTACTTGCTGGGGCCAACCGCATTCAGCCAAGTGAATGAGTCCATGATCCCCACGATGCTGCAAGCGGCCCGTCAACTTCTGCTGCCGCAAACCCAAGCACTGCCGCCAAATCGCGGGGTGCGGTTGCTGGATTTATACTGCGGCTACGGCCTGTTTGCTGGCCATTTCGCAAATGATTTTGCAGAGATTGTGGGGGTTGACTACGAGCAGAGTGCGGTGGAAGGGGCACAGCAAAACGCGCGGCGAAACCACAGCGGGGAATCGGGGGGGGGAGCAATGCGGTTTGTTGCCGGGACTATCACTGCTGCCGCGCTGCCACGGCTGCTCCCCCGTGTGGATCCACGGCTGATGGAGTTCGTTCTGCTGGACCCGCCACGCCGGGGGACAGCCGACGGAGTGGTGCAGGCGATTGCAGGGCGCAAGCCGGCTCGAGTCCTTCATATCTTCTGCGGTGTGGATGTGATTCCCCGGCAGATAAAGGAGTGGGAAGAATCTGGCTACACGGTTGACCGTGTGATCCCATTGGATATGTTCCCCGGCACTCCAAATCTTGAAGTCCTTGTGATGCTTACTCCAGCACACAGCAAAGGGAAGGAGAAGCGATGAAGCTGAGTCATTCTTTGATTGCAAGCACCGCCGCGATACTGCTTGGATGGTTGCTGGTTAGCTGCGTTGCCGATCCAGAAGCAGGGGAAAACGATCCGTTGGTGGGGGATTTTTCACACGGGGTACTGGTGTTGAACGAAGGGTTGTGGCGGCAGGATAACTCCACTCTAACGTATCACAACCCCACCACTGGCGCGACCGAGAACAATTACTTCACACGGCGGAATCCGGGGTTGCGGATTGGGGACACAGGGAATGATCTTGTGATCTGGAAGAACCGTGCGTTCATTGTGGCATCCACATCGCGGACGATTGAGGTGATGGAGTTGCCATCGGGGAAATCAGCTGGAAGAATCCGCTTCCCGGAAAGTGCCGAGCTACGGATGATGGCCGTTGCGAACGACTCGCTGGCATGGGTCACCACCTATGATGATCGCGTTGTGGAGTTCAATCCAACAACGTTGCAACGTACAGGACGCAGCTTCCCCGTGGGGCCGGCTCCCGAAGGGATTGCATGGGCGCATGGGCGATTATTTGTTGCCAACTCATCGCAAGGAAGATTGCGTGCAACCGAGCCGAAATCTTGGAGTGTTTCGGTGCTGAACCCGGCAACGGGGGGTGAAGAAGCGGCGTTGCAGTTCGGGTCTAATCCGTGGTCGCTGCACTATCTTCCTGCTACCAGTCGGATCTATCTATTAACCCGCCCATTATATCCAGATTCCGTTGGTGGACTTGTGGAAATCAACCCCACAACGCTTGCCGAAGAGCGGCGTTGGGAGGTCATTAATCCGGGGCCAATGGAGGTAGCGTTCGATGATGCGAGGGGAGTGGCCTATCTTTTATCGGGTGGTGGCGTTGTGCGGTTGCCGTTGCGCCAAAACAGTGGTCCGGCGGCTATCATAATCCCTCGCTCCGTTTTTCGTGGAAGTCCATTCGATCTGGGGTTTTCGCCTGATGGGAAGGTGTATGTCGCCGATGTGCAGCAGTTCACTACTTCGGCAGAAATCGTGGTGGCCGATACGTCTGGTGTAATCGTGTCGCGGTTTGCTGGGGGGCTAAATCCGGGAGCATTTGGGTTCTATTAACTCACCTTACACAAAACCACGCTGGAGCTTGGTGATGACCGCGGTTCGGTGTTCCACCGGAAAGAACCCCCGCTCATGCTGAGCCCCGTCGAAGTATGAGTGGAGCCACCGAACAGCCAAATGTTCGCTATTCAAATTCTGCGTAAGAGCAGGCATTTGGAGCCCTTTGCAGTTTACAACTGATGACTTTCAACCTTTCACAGCATCGGGCCTTCTGGAAGGTGCATATTGCGGCTCCTTCAACAACGGCCCCGCACAAACGGGGCTGTTTTATCGAAGGGAAGTTCTTTGAACAGCGCAAGCAAACGGTGGCCGAACAGCCAGAAAGCGGGAAGTTGCAACAGAAGTTTTGCACAAAAAAAACCGCTTGACTTCAGCAAGTTGAACGCCGTATGTTTGCGTCCCTTTTTCACCGGACGGCGACGCAAGAACAACCTTGCTGGCAAGAAAAAAATCTTGCCGACAGTGAAAAAAGTACTTGACATCGGATAAACGAAAGCCGTATGTTTGTGGCCCCTCTGAAATGGCCACGCGCCGAAACCAGAGAAACAGAAGTTCTTTGACAACGAAGATGATCGAATCCAAGCAGGCTGCTGCGAGAGCAGAGCAGGCGCGGAATCGAGGATAACAGGAAGATAGCCATTTAAGTGTGCAGCAAACACACGACAAGTAGCTAAGGTTCTTGCATCGAGAGAAAGCAATAATGCAAAACCTGCTAATTAGCAGGCTCTTGATTCATAGAGTGCTATAATACATAACCAGTACACGTGAATCAGGCATCATACCTTCGTTAAAAAGATATGAATATATTTTTCCAACGGAGAGTTTGATCCTGGCTCAGGACGAACGCTGGCGGCGTGCTTAATACATGCAAGTCATAGGGGCTAATTTTCTTCGGGAGATTGGTCACTGGCGCACGGGTGCGTAACGCGTAAGTTATCTGCCCTTGGGTCTGGCATAACGTCGGGAAACCGGCGCTAATTCCAGATGATATCGTAAGATCAAAGCCTTCGGGCGCCCAAGGATGAGCTTGCGTCTGATTAGCTTGTTGGCGGGGTAATGGCCCACCAAGGCAACGATCAGTAGCCGGTCTGAGAGGATGATCGGCCACATTGGGACTGAGACACGGCCCAGACTCCTACGGGAGGCAGCAGTAAGGAATATTGCGCAATGGACGAAAGTCTGACGCAGCAACGCCGCGTGCAGGATGAAGGCCCTTTGGGTTGTAAACTGCTGTAGAAAGGGAATAATAGTTTGCCACGGGTGAACTTGAAGGTACCTTTAAAGTAAGCGCCGGCTAACTACGTGCCAGCAGCCGCGGTAATACGCAGGGCGCAAGCGTTGTCCGGATTCACTGGGTGTAAAGGGTGCGCAGGCGGATTGGCAAGTCAGAGGTGAAATCTCACGGCTCAACCGTGAAACTGCCTTTGATACTGCTTATCTTGAGTTCGGGAGAGGTTGATGGAATTCCAGGTGTAGCGGTGAAATGCGTAGATATCTGGAAGAACACCAGTGGCGAAGGCGGTCAACTGGCCCGCAACTGACGCTCATGCACGAAAGCGTGGGGATCAAACAGGATTAGATACCCTGGTAGTCCACGCCCTAAACGATGTATGCTTGGTGTTGGCTCTTTAGAGTCAGTGCCGTAGGTAACCTGTTAAGCATACCACCTGGGGAGTACGCTCGCAAGGGTGAAACTCAAAGGAATTGACGGGGGCCCGCACAAGCGGTGGAGCATGTGGTTTAATTCGATGCAACGCGAAGAACCTTACCTGGGCTTGAACTGCAAGTGGTAGGACCCTGAAAGGGGAACGACCCGCAAGGGAGCT